>NZ_JAEEVD010000009.1:0-64400 GCF_016290755.1 Lachnospira sp. | reverse complement strand
CTTATACTCATATTTATATCTTCCCTTTATAATTTTATAGACCTTTGAAAATAGCCTACATAACCCTAATATTTTACCTAAAATAAACTATTATTGCAAGATTAAGAAAATTAGGTATAATTAATATATAAGTAATTTTTATTATTTAGAGAAATGACTTTAAATCTAATGAACGGGGATAAGTTAGGTAACTTTTATGAAAAAGAAAATCGACAATGCCAAGAAAAATTTAGAGTCCAAAAAATTCTATCATATTTTTATAGACAGTGCCAACAAATTAGCCAAGGACAGGGTATCCGAATACGCAGCAAGTGCCTGCTACTTCATTGTTTTAAGTATCCTACCCTTCTTAATGGCGCTCTTAAGTTTAATGCGATATTTACCAGTCACAAGTCAAGACTTAATAGAATACATCGTTCCAATAATTCCTGCATCCCTACAGCCCATAGCCGCTAGCTTTATAACTAGTGCCTATCAATCATCCGCATCCATTACTGTTGTTACAGCAATTGCGCTTATCTGGGCCGCCGGAAAAGGATTTTTTGCAATGATTAAGGGACTCCATCAAATATATGAAATCGAAAACTATCCAAACTGGCTCTTTATGCGAATCATTTCAAGCATTTCAGCAATCATTTTTATATTCATCATTGCTGCAAGCCTTTGTATCCTTGTCTTTGGTAATTACATTTTTATGTTCATAATAAAATATTTAAATCACATTCCTTTTATTTCGGACATTTTTGGTACCATTCTTTTTAGTAAGAATCTGCTTTTACCAATATTTTTAAGTATTTTATTTACCTCCGTATTTACCATTATCTCAAGGAAAAATACAAACTTTTTACGAGAGCTTCCAGGAGGAATTTTTGCCGCTGCAGGTTGGTTACTTTTCTCCTACCTCTACTCTTTATGGGTAGAAAATTCGCCAAACTTTTCTTTAATGTATGGTGGTCTTTCAACCCTTGTAATCGCACTAGTTTGGGCATACTTTTGTCTCTGCATTATCTTTATTGGAGCCGAGATTAATATGTTTCTTCGACGTCACATTTATTCAAAAAAAGCGTAGCCAAAAGTTAGAAAAGAATTTTTCTTCCTAGCTTTCGACTACGCTTATATTTTTCTTTTTATAAAAATGTGTCGCTTACTTTCAACTCATTAACTCCAAAGCATCTATGTCACATTTTCAAAATCCTATAGAGTAAGTCTCTTAGCAGCTTCCATGGCAAGTGGGCTTCGAACAGATTCATTTCTATCAAAGACTAACTGTGCACATAGGTTACTGCCTCGCATCTTCTCAGCAGCAAATACAAGACCGTTATTAATCTTATCAAGCTTTGGATTATCAATCTGGTCAGGATCGCCGGCAACAATTACCTTTGTTCCCATACCAGCTCTTGAAATAATCTCCAAAATCTGGCCAACTGTGGCATTCTGAGCCTCATCAATAATTAAATAAGAACCAGTAATTGAACGACCTCTCATGTAAGCCATTGAGCAAATTTCCAAAATTCCATCCTCAAGCAAATCATCGATCTGAGTATGAATCATATCCATAGATTCATTTTTCTCATTACCCTTAAGTAAAACCTCAAGGTTATCGATAAATGGTGCGACAAGAGGTCCCATTTTCTCCTCAAGAGTTCCTGGTAAATAACCGATGTCTGCATCTGAAAGGACGTTGTTTCTTGTAATCATAACCTTTTGATATCTAACATCTCCTCTTCCACCCTGACTATAGCTTTCATCAAGTCCAGCAGCAAGGGAAAGAAAAGTCTTTGCACAACCTGCAGGTCCACGAAGGATTACTAATGGAATCTCTTCTGGTGGCGCCATTAGGGCATAAAGTGCAAATTTCTGCGCTACATTTTTTCCTGTTATACCAAAAGGATGCATGTTATCTTTGATTCTATAAAGCACGTCACCTCTGCAAATCGCAAGGGCTGTATCTGTGGGTTTATCTGCGTTTCTTACTAAACAAAACTCGTTTTCCTCAACTTTTACTTCTCTGTCATCGTCTTCATAAAATTTAAATCCATCAAGGACTCCTACACTTCCACCAGTTATTAACTCATTAAAGGATTTTCCATCAACATAGGCCTCGCATCTGCCTGTGTAAATGTCATCCTCGTTATCAATTTCTTCGTTGTGATAACCCTGCGTCTCAACTCCACAACAAATTGCATTAATACGCATCGAAACGTCATTAGTAATTAAAATAACCGGAGCGTCTGTCGTCTTTGCTCTAGTAATTACGGAACTAATAATACGATTATCGGGCTTTTCAATGCTAAAACCTTGAGGTAGATTTTCCTTGTTAATTCCATCTGGATCAATAATAAATCTACCGCCATGAGGAAGTGGAATTCCCTCTAGATAGTCACCATCATGCTTTAGTGCATCAATAAGTCTAATCGCCTCTCTTGCATGATAACCAACTTCGCCAGGGGCAGTCTTCTTACTATCAAGCTCCTGCAATGTGGTAGATGTAATAACAACATCATTGTCATCAAAGCCATAAATGGAATTTGGCTGTTGAATTAAGATATTGGTGTCTAGTACGTAGGTCTTTGTTACACACTTTTTCTTAGCCATATTCAGTTCTCCTCTTCACGATTTATAGTTTGATTCTTCACCCTCCAAGAAGATATCTAACTTTATTTCTAGTTAAATTATATCATATCTTAACTTTATTATAAATAAAAGGATATAAGGATTATGGAAAATAATGACAAGAAACTTTTTGAGTTTCTGGGGATTAAGCTTCTTGGTTATGCCGGAACTTTCGGCCGCAACCCGCTTATTTACTGCCTTTTCAGGTATCTTAAGCTTCTCGGTTATGCCGGGACTTCCGACTGTGACCCGCTTGCTTACTGCCTTTCAGGTATCTTAAGCTTCTCGGTTATGCCGGGACTTTCGGCTGCGACCCGCTTGCTTACTGACTTTCAGCTATCTTAAGCTTCTCGGTTATGCCGGGACTTCCAGCTGTGACCCGCTTATTTACTGTCTATTCTGGGAATGTTGACCCTAGCCTGACTTTTTACCCTCATTAGGTCAATGATTCTTGAATTCTGCTTATTCAATTTTAATCCCTATAGGGAATTTTTTTCGCATTAAGTCAATCGCCCCCAAAAAAGCTCCTAAAAAGCTTACTTTTTTAATCCTAATCGAAGACTTTTTCGCCGCTAGGTCAACAATTGAAAAATCGACAAATTTAAAACAAGAAAAAATTGACCTAACAGGATAATAAACTCCCGTTAGGTCAATCCCACAAGCTTACTGCCTTTCAGGTGTCTTAAGCTTCTCGGTTATGCCGGGACTTCCGGCTGCGACCCGCTTGCTTACTGACTTTCAGCTATCTTAAGCTTCTCGGTCATGCCGGAACTTCCGGCTGCGACCCGCTTGCTTACTGACTTTCAGCTATCTTAAGCTTCTCGGTCATGCCGGAACTTTCAATCGCAACCCGCTTATTTACTGCCTCAACCCTACGATATCCTCTTAATAGACTGTCCCGGTAAATCAAGGAAATCTCTTCTATAATCCACACCAAAGTACTCAGCAAGCTTAACCATATCCTCATCCTTTATAGTGTTAATTTTCTCCTTGCCTGTAGCCTCTGTTAACATATAAACTTTAGCTGCTTTTTCAACTGTCTCAATAAGTCCAAAGGTTTCATCAAGACTTTTGCCAGCACCATAAATTCCATGAAGAGCCCAAACTACAAGTCTAAACTCCTTCATTTTCTTGGCTGTGGCTTCACCAATTTCATTAGTGCCACAAAGCATCCAAGGAAGAACACCAACCCCATCTGGGAAAACCACTATACACTCAGTGCACATTTCCCATAAAGTATGAGTAAATTTCTTCTCATCTAACTCATGGATATAGTTCATAGCAAGAGTGTTAGTTGGATGAGAATGAATAATTACTCTATTTTCAGGGTCCACAGATAATCTTGCCATGTGACTCATTAAGTGAGCCGGAAGTTCACTTGTGAATTTCGAACCATCTTCAAAACCCCAAAGAAGCTCTGCACTATGACCGTCTTTAGCAATCCTTATAATTCCGAGATTATTTTCAGGTTCCTTCTCAACATTTTTAAAATATTTACCTGTACCTGTAACAATAAAAATCTTTCCAATTAAAGAATCTGCCTTAAAGCCCATATCAATATTTCTAGAAATTTTTGATAAATCTAGATATTTAGCTACTTCCTCTTCCTCAAGCAAATAACTAATATTACCGCCATTTCTTTCATCCCAGCCAAGTCTATACATATTAGCTGTTGTGTCGCACATTTCCTTTACAAATTTAGCATCTAAAATGTCCATTTTCTCCTCCCAAATAACAATCTTTTCATATATTTATTCTATCCATTTATTCTATCTCCAATGGAGATACAAAGCTCTCATCTGCTGCCACCATGCCACTCTTATTTGCATTTGACTTTGGCGATACATTTTCAAAGGAATCAACTCGTTTAGAGAGCACTTCCTTCTCGTAGCGAACCACTTCACTATAGTAGTCATCCACCACGCCTTCGCGTCTAAGATACTCCTGCCATACATCGCCAAATGGCATTTCCTTTAACTTCTCATGCATAACCATAAGCTTTGTAAAGTCTGATTTATTCTGTAATTCTTTTAAAGACTTTGGTTCAAGTAAGGCATAAAGTAAGGCTTTTTCAAGATTTCTAAGACCTGTAGTCCAAGCAGAAATACGATTGATAGAAGCATCAAAGTAATCTGTAGCAATAAAGACTCTATCAAGTGCATTAGCTCTTACGATCTCCTTGCAAATTTCCTTAGTTTCATCATCAAACAAAACTACATGGTCACTGTCCCAACGAACAGGTCTAGTAATATGGAGGGCTAAGCGCTCATTAAAGAGAAGCATTGAGCTAATCTTGTCAGACACAAGCTCCGTTGGGTGATAGTGACCGTTATCCATAAGAGGGGTGATGCCTTTATTAGCTACGTAGTTCATGCAAAATTCTGCAGAACCCACTGTATAAGACTCAACACCAATACCAAAAACCTTAGATTCAAGGCAAATAAAAACCTTGGATTTATCATAAGAAATAGATAAAATTTCATCTAAGGACTTTTTAAATCTAGCTCTAGGACCTAGTCTATCTGCAGGAATATCCTTATATCCATCAGGAATCCAGATATTCATAAGACAAGGCTTGCCAGTTTCTTTTGCAAAATATTCTGAAATTTCAATACATCTTTTACCATGCTCTACCCAAAAATTTCTTACCTCTTCATCCGGTGAAGATAAAGTAAGTCCATCCTTTACCATTGGATGCGAGAAAAATGTAGGATTAAAATCAAGTCCTAAATTATGCTCCTTAGCGAAATCTACCCATGGTTTAAAGTGCTTAGGACAAATGCTATCTCTATCCACTTTCTTACCATTAATCATTTCTCCCTCATCAATAATTGCATAACTTGCATGAAGATTTAGCTTTTTAGCCCCAGGAACTAAAGAAATAACCTTAGTAATATCCTCCATTAATTCCTTTGGGTTTCTTGCGCGACCCATGTAATTTCCTGTTGTTTGAATGCCACCAGATAAGGCTTCCTTAGAATCAAAGCCTACAACGTCATCTCCCTGCCAACAGTGAATTGAAATAGCCACATCCTTTAATTTATCAAGTGCGGCCTCTGTATCTACCTCAAGGCTTTTGTAAATTTTCCTGGCCTCTTCATATCTTTTTACTACGTCCATAATCCCTCCGAAATGTTTTAAATACAATTTTTACCTAACTTACCGTCCTAATTTTCATAACAGGAACATTTATTAAGTTAATATTTTTCATACAGTCTTTCTTCATATCATATCTTTTTATTTCAAAAGATTTTCGAACTAATTCTCTTGCCTCTAGTAAACTAAGTACCTCTCCTGTAGCTATCATACTTGCTAAAATGTTACCAATAGCTGTAGCCTCTACAGGTCCTGCAAAGGTAACTAGTCCGGTTTCTTTAGCTGTCAATTCATTTAGTAAATCAGCATTAGAACCACCGCCAATAATAAAAAGTTCCTTATACTCTTTTCCTAGTAGCTCTTCTATTTCCTCCTTTGCCTTTCTATAACCTCTAGCTAAGGATTTGTAAACTACTGCTGCAAGTTCGCCAAGACTTTCTGGAACTTGTTGCTTCGTATTTTTACAAAAATCTTTTATAGCTTCTGACATAGATTCTGGTGCTAGAAACTCATTAGAATTCACATCCACAATTGACGGGAAATCCAAATTTTCTCTAGCTAATTCGCATATCTTTGAAAATGTATACTCATCCCCAAACTCTCTTTTAAGCTCCTGTATCATCCAAAGTCCCATAATATTTTTTAAGAATCTAAAGCGATAGTTAAAGCCACCCTCGTTTGTAAAGTTACATTTTCTTGCTTCTTCTGTTAAACAAGGGCTTAAATTCTCACAACCAAACAAAGACCAAGTACCAGAACTAATATAGAGTACGTCAGACTTTAAACTTGGAAGGGCTAGAATAGCAGAGGCTGTGTCATGGCTTGCACACATACAAACCTTTGCTCTAAAACCAATTTCTTCTGCCATTTCCTTAGTAAAATCAGAAAGAATTACTCCCGGCTTTCTTAAATGTAAGAAAATTTCTTCAGGTAATCCAAGAGCCTTTATAAGTCCGTAATCCCAGTTCTTTGTGTCAGGATCTACAAGGCCTGTAGAGCTTGCGTTTGTGTACTCATTTACCTTAACGCCAGTTAATTTAAACTGGAAGTAGTCTGGTAACATTAAAAATGTTTTTGCTTTTTTTAGACTTTCTTCTTCCTGTAACTTTAAAGCCATAAGCTGATAAATGGTGTTAAAAGGCTGCTTTTGAATGCCTGTCCTTCTATATAAGCTTTCACTATCTATTATTTTTTCAACCTCAAGATCAATATCCTTAGTTCTATTATCTCTGTATGCGTAAACATCTCCGATTAATTCATCCTTTTCATCAAGCAAGCAATAATCCACCGCCCAAGTATCAATGGAGATGTATTCTGGTATCTTGCCTAAGACATTACACATCTTAAGACCGATTTTTATCTGATCAAAAAGATAATCTATATCCCAGACTTTATGTCCGTTTTTATTAGTCATTGCATTTTTAAATCTGTAAATTTCTTCTAAAATTAATTTACCATTATCTATGTGACCTAAAATATGACGGCCACTTGAAGCGCCAATATCAATGGCTAGATATAATCCCTTCATTATCGCCCCTCCCTTTGCATCTTTATTCTTTATCTTTAATAAGCAACTTAAGCAAGAAGCTTAAGCAAATCAAAAACTAGCTAAGATAAAATACGTTTTTTAAATCATCTTGAACCGGGCTATTATCAGCATTAACTTTCATTAAAGGTGCCATATAATCCCACCATTTTTTATTAATTGGAGTCTTTGCAATCTCCTGCCACTTTTCCTCGCTTTCCACCTCCACATATCCGTAAAGAACGTTAGTGTCCTCATCAAGGAAAATTGAATAATTATGACCTCCATGACTTCTAATTACTTCCTTCATTTCCGGCCAAAGTTTTTGATGTCTCTCTTCGTATGTTTTTGCGCACCTAGGATTTAGGTACATTTTAAATGCTTTTCTAATCATGTAATAACGCCTCCGCTAAAGCCAAAATTGTTAGTGACTGTCCATATGCCATTGGGGCAATTAGGATATTTTTATAGTGGTTTGCATCATAGCCCATACCTGTACCACCTGAAACGTTAAGAACTGTTCCGTCCTCATCGATATTTTTCAAGATAGCTTTTATAGCCTTATCAGCTACGCAAAGATAAGAATCATCTAAGATTCCAAGTCTAATACCCTTTAAGATACCTGCTGTAATAGCTGCAGAACCTGAAACTTCCTCGTAACTTGACTTATCATCAAGAACTGTATGCCAAAGTCCTGATTTAGCCTGTAATTTCTTTAATGCATTTGCTTGCGCCTTATAAGTATCAAGGATAAATTCCTTAACTCCGGCATTCATTGTGCCCTTGAAACATTCGATGTAATCAAGGATTCCTAGAGTGAACCAGCTATTTCCCCTACACCAGAAGATTCCGCCGAAATTATTCATCTCATTAAAAGTCCAACCGTGATAGAATAAGCCGCTTTTTTTATCATAAAGATATTTAATATGCATAAGAACCTGATGAATGGACTCATCTATCCAATCCTGACGATTGTATTTTTGTCCCATCTTATTAAGGAATAGAACTGTCATAAAAATGGTGTCGATCCACATTTCATTTTCATTAAGACGAACCCCTTGTCTATCCCCGTTAGCACTTGTTACATGCTGGAAGCCTCTCTCTTTAGTTCTTGGTAGACAATTCATAAGCCAATCTGCCCAACTAAGACAAAGCTCTTCAAATTCAGGATCCTTGTAACACTCGTTTAACTCCACAAGTGTAAGAAGAGGTGTTGTAGTGTTTATGTTTCTTGATGGAAGGCCGGCACTTATATTTTCCTTAAACCAGTTATATAAAAACTCCTTGTAGTTGTCGTTATTCTGGTACTTCATAATCTTTAGAAGGCCTAGTAAACCAACCCCCTGTGGCCAGTCCCACTCTTTTATTCCAAAGTCTCTTTTAAAGAAGCCCACTGCCTCACCCTTTTTTGCAAGCTCTGCATCATCTTTTGTTTCTGAACCTAAATTCATTAGTTTATTAATTACAAGATCTAATTTTTCTTCGATTTCTTTTCTGCAATTATTTTTAATACCCATAAAATTTCCTTCTTATCCTAATAATATTTTCAAAAAATTGTTTAAGAAAAAGGGCCTTGTAAAATTCCCGTAGGATTTACATTTTCACAAAGCCCTTAAAATTTCTACACTCGTCAAGACTCGCTCGCGAGTCTTGCGCGCCGGATTCGGGTCTGCTTCAGCAGACAAATTCCTGTCCGAATCCGTGCGCATCCTCGCGGAGCGTTTAACTCAGTCGGAGCTTGTTCTCCGACTGAGTTAAACTAGCCTAGTAATCCAAGAATACCTGGTAGCCACATACTAAAGGCTGGAATAAATGTGATAAGTAAAAGTGCTGCCACAATTACGCCAAAGTATGGTAATAACTTCTTTATAACGTCTTCAACTGAAAGCTTTGAAACACTACAACCTACGAATAATACGCTACCAACAGGTGGTGTGATTGTTCCGATTGAAAGGTTCATAACCATCATTACACCAAACTGAATTGGATCCATACCAAGTGTCTTAATGATTGGTAAGAAGATTGGTGTGAAGATAAGTAATGCTGGTGCCATATCCATAAATGTACCAACGATAAGTAAAATAAGGTTGATGATAAGTAAAAGTACAATCTTATTTGATGAAAGACTAAGTAATGCTGCTGAAATAGCCTGTGGAAGGCCTGTAAATGAAAGCACGAATGAAAGTACTGATGAAGCACCAATAATTAACATTACGATAGCTGTCATAACTGCTGTTTCTCTTAAAATCTTAGGAAGATCTCTAAACTTAATGCTCTTATAAACAAAGCAAGCTAAGATAAATGCGTACACAACCGCAACACCACTAGCTTCAGTTGGTGTAAAGTAACCTGAAAGGATACCACCAATGATGATTACAATAAGGAATAAGCTTGGAATTGCATCCCAGATTGTCTTTAAAACGATTTCCTTAGTTAACTTATCTCTCTTAATTACGTAGCCGTGCTTTTTGCTATATACAAATGCAACTAACATACAGAAGAGTGCCCAAAGTAAACCAGGAATCCAACCAGCCATAAGAAGTGCTGCTACTGAAACACCACCACTTGCTGCTGAGTAAACGATAAATGAAGCTGTTGGAGGAATAAGCTGTCCAACTGGAGCTGATGCAATATTTACTGCTGCTGAGAAGGCCTTATTATAACCCTGCTCTTCTTCAAGTGGCTGCATAACACCACCAATAGCTGTAGCTGCTGCAATACCTGATCCTGAGATTGAACCAAACATTGCGTTACCTGCAATATTTGTCATAGCAAGGGAACCAGGAACCTTACCTAAAACTAGCATGGCCAGATTTATCAGTCGTTTTGCAATACCGCCGTTACTCATAAGTAAGCCTGCAAGTAAGAAGAAAGGAACTGCAAGTAATGTGAAACTATCGATACCTGTTACCATTTTCTGTGCTGATATAAATACTCCAAATTTAGGAGTTAAAAACATTGTCAATGTAAGTAATGCCGATGAAATAATGCTAAATGAAACTGGAACCGACAAAGCCAGTAACAAAAAGAATGTAATTACTAAAACAATTGCTGCTTGAATTTCCATAAAATCCCCCCTATTTAAACTGCCTTCTTAAAACTTGGAGCCTCTTCCTGCTTTGATGCATTTTCATTATGAAGCTCAGCTCTAAAGTCTTTAATATGCTTAACAATCTTATCGATACCGTAAATTACCATTAAACAACCACTAATTGGAACGCAAACATAGTAAACTTCCATTGGAAGCTGCATAGCTGCTGATAACTGGCCTGCTGCATTGCCTGTTACCATGATGCCACCAACAATCATTACAAGTACGCAAAGTGCAACTACAAAGACATCCACGAATAACTTAACTAATGCATCGTTTTTCTTAGTATTTTTATTCATGAAAATGTTAATAGCTAGGTGTCTGTCCTGACCATAAGCATATGGAACGCCCATGAAGGTTACCCAAATCAACATATATCTAAGTAATTCTTCTGTATATTTACTTGGATCGTGGAGGATAAATCTTGTAACTACCTGCCATACGCAACCAAGAACCATGCCACAAACAAGAACGCTTAGTATAAATTCAACTGTTTTGTTCAAATATTTCATAACTCTCTCCCATCTCTACTTAATTAGCGTAGCTTTGAATATCATCATAAAGTGCCTTGTATTCTTCGCCTCTTGCACAGAACTCCTCATGAATTGGCTGAACTGCTTCAATAAATGCTGTCTTATCAATATCTCTATAAACATGAACTCCCTTTGACTGGGCTTCCTCAATAGCCTCTGCCATCATGTCGTTGTAGACACTTACGAAGTTGTCATTAGTCTCTTCTAAGGCTGTGATTAAGCACTGTCTCTGTTCTTCAGTCATCTTATCCCATGTCTTAGTACTGATTATGAAAATGTCTGGAGAAAATTGATGTTCTGTATATGTATAAGACTTTACTAAGTCCTCATGTCCATCAACTGTTAATGCAAGTTCTGTATTTTCAGCACCATCAACAACTCCCTGCTGAAGTGATGCATATGTTTCTGAACTTGCCATTGGTACTGGTGTACCACCCATCTTCTCGATTGTATCCATTGATGTTGTACTTGCCATTGAACGAATCTTTAAACCTGAAAGTACACTTGGATCTGTAACTGCCTTATCTTCTTTTAAGTAAAAGTTTCTAGATCCATTTGCATAATAACCAATTGCAATGAAGCCATATTCTCTAGTATCTGTAAATAAATTCTTGATTTCACTACTTTCTCTCATTGCTGTGTAGTAATGCTCCTGGCTCTGGAAAAGATATGGAACAGAAAAGATTGCGTATCTGTCATCAAACTGTCCTAATGTATTAGAACTTACCTTTGCCATATCAAGGATTCCTGCTTGTACCATTTCAACTTCAGAACTTTCTGTTCCAAGTACGCCACTAGCAAAAATCTTTACGTTAATTGTGTCATCTGACTCTTCTTTTGTGAATTCAGAGAATTTAGCTATTGTTTCTGCAATCTCTGAACCTGCTGCCTGATTGTGTGCTAACTGAATAACTAATTTGTCCGAATTTTCGATTCCTTTTACGCTAATAAATGTTCGACCTACAATTATCAAACATAAGATTATGCATAAAAACCCCAAATATTTCTTTTTGATTTTCATGAAAAACCTCCCTTATATATTCTTTGCTTAACCCTTTAATATTTAACATATAGCTATCTGTTGGTCACATTATATCATTAATGTTTTTAACTTTTCTTAAACTATATTGCGGGATGGTGGGGAAATTCAAACTATATTGCACTGTTGGGGGATGAAGAAGGGAAGTGTAGAAAAATGGAAGTTAGAAGGGACTACGAAAAACACGCTCCCGCTTGGCGCAGCTCGGAGCAGATGCTAAGCCCTCTTTACGGGCTTCGCCCTAAAGATGGCAAGCACTGCCGGCTGCACACAGATTTTTCTTTAGTCCCTCCTAACTTCCTACTTCACTTCATCTCCCCCGCGGGAAGGGGCGCCCTAGCTAGGGCTTTAACTAACCGGAAATGTAGTGTGGACGAGTGGGTGGGGATACGGCAAATGTTGGGTTGGGGTACGACAAATGTGCTTCGCTGTTTGTCTAACGGAAGGTTTAGTTTAACGGACGGCAAACTAGCTTCGCGTTTGTCTACCGGGAAGTGTAGAGTTGATGTACGCCAAATGCACTTCGTTATTTGGCTACCGCGACTTAAATAGATTTTAAAGGACATACGCCAAATGCGCTTCGCTGTTTGGCTACCGTGAAAGGAAATAGTTAGGACGCCAAAGTTGCTTCGCCTTTGGCTGGGTAAAAAGAATCCCATCTCTACATTGCTTTAGAGATGGGATATTTTTATGTTTCTTTACTATTAAATATAGTCTGAATCATCTATAGTATTTAATTCTTTCTCACCATAGGTCACGCTATGATGGCTTTTCTTATATTTTAATGGTGTGATATTCATAAACTTCTTAAAGACTCTTTCAAAATATGTCATGCTTTCAAAGCCTAGTAAATCTGAGATTTCTAGGATGCTTTTATCTGTTGTTTCTAGTAGATCTGTTGCTTTTTTTATTCTGAAAATGTTTACGTATTCTGTGATTGTAAATCCTGTGTATTCTTTGAAAATTCTACAAAGGTAATATTTGCTTAGATAGAGTTTATCTGAGATTTCTTCTAGGGAAATCTGTTGGGTGTAATTTTTTTCAAGGTAACTTGAAATTCTAAATACTGTTTGGGCTCTTGCATCGTCTCGCGGACTTGCTACATTTTCATTCTTAGAATAGCTTTGTGAAAAACGCGATAACCATGCTAGTAGATAGACTGAGATTCTATCTTTATAGCCTGATTGTTTCTTAGTAAATTCGTGGCGCAAATCTCTATATAGGTTTAGAAAGTTTGCCCTTTGCTCGTCATTAAAATGATATATGCCATAATTTTTATGAAAAAAATCTACCAAGTTTAGGCCTGGATACATTTTATCAAAGACACACATCTGCTCGTAATCGATGTAGAGAATTACTCGATTGTAGCCGCTATCGTCCTCATCCACAGTTCGTGTGGTGTGAACTAGATTTGTATCAATAATTGCAAGGTCCCCAGCATATGCATTATACGATTTGTTATCGAAGAAAAACTGACGTTTACCTTCAATTATATAGAAGAACTCATATTGGCTATGAAAATGTTTCACCTTCATATCAAACTTTTGATACCTGATGAGCTGCTCCACCGAAACCCCATCTACTTTTCCGAAAAATGTTATTTTGTTCTCAACTTTATTCAATCCCATACTCAAGCCTCCAAAACTAGAAAATAATAATTAAATAGGATGTCTTATTTTATCATTAAATTGTTTAAGAATTAAACCTACTTTTTTAGGGTTTTTAAAGAATAGCTATGACTAGAATACTAGAAATGTCTTGATTTTTCATACTTTAAGCCTAGCTATAGTCCTTATTAAAGACCTTAAGGGGAAATTAATCAAGGATTTTCTAGGTCAAAAAAGTCTAAATTCTAATTTGTAGCCGCGCACAAAAAAAGTTCCATACTTTCGTATGGAACTTTAATAATCTTTTATAATATCTCCCAGAACGCCGTCCGCCTACGGTTTCGACTCCTAGCAAAGCCAGGTGGGTCACCGCAACTATACATCTGCCATCCACTCTAAGGAGGCTCGACATCAGCATAGCGATATAGGAATCCCGTCGAATAAATGTAGGATCAAAATAAGTAGGTTTGCGAACGCCCCAGGAATTGATATTCCCGTATTCATTTCTCTAAAGAGATTGCTCTCTTAACTTACGTTTATTATGGCACTATTACTGAAAAAAGTCAATATCCTAATAGTACAAAAGGACTAGTAATAGTTAAAAAGTATTAGTTTTTATTTCTTTTTTATAGTCTTTGGATAGTCGATGTTTTCAATATTTTCTGCTGAAAGGCTAATTGCTTCATTTATCTCATCTTCTGAGACTTTCATCTCTGCTGCAACTTCCTTTACAGTAGGCTTACGACCCAAGTCTTCCATCATGCCCTTTGCGAAATCATTGACCTTATTAACCTTATTTAAAATCTTACCAGTTACAAGGTTTGCGTTGCCTTCTTCATCAAGAAGCATATCAAGAGCATCTTCAATCTCTGACTTAACAGCCTTGTTGATTTCTCCTAAAACATAAAGTAAATCTTCTGTTGAGCCTTCCTTAACCTTATCTTTCCACTCGTAGTTATTAAGCCACTTCTTCTCGCCAATATATGACATCATGGCTAAATTTGCTTCCTGAACAAGATCAGAGGCTAAAACACCCTTATTTCTATAAGGTGTGATCCACTCGATAACCTTCTCTAAATATGATTCACTAAGGATTTCAAGGGATTCCTTGTCGTTATCTTCAACGATGTTCATAAGTAAGAAGGCCTTTGAAGTATCTGATAAAGGCTGGATTCTTGCAAGGTCATCTAAGTATAACTTAAGGTACTTCTCATCTTCTTCATAGTTAAGATTGTTGGCGATTTCCTTTGCCACGTTGGCATCTTTTTCGTCTACGTCTTCCTTTGATGAAAATAAATCAATGCCCTGAATTGTTACATTTTCATCATCATCCTTAGATTCTTCCGACTTTGTCTCATCCTTAAACATCTCTTTAAACTGGTTGTCTTCTTCACCAGAAACTGTGATGTTGTGGGCAAGTAAATATCCAGTAATCATTCCCATCTTTGTCTCATCAAGGGACAAATCCTTGAAATAACTGTTGATATCGTCTTGATTTATTATATTGCCATTGACTTTGGCGTATTCTTTTAAGCTGTTAAGGGCTTCCATAAAGGCTGCCTGATTGTTATCTGCCATATTACCTCCGATAATTCGTCTTCACATTGCAACTCTAAAAGAGTTGCAACAGTTTTATAGAACCGTCCAGCATGAGATTTTGCTTCGCAAAACTGCTGGAGGCTACATTGCAACTCTTTCAGAGTTGCAACAGGGGGAACCTCATGCATTAGATGCCTTCGGCAGCATGAGGCTACATTGCAACTCTAAAAGAGTTGCAACAGGGGGAACCTCATGCATTAGATGCCTTCGGCGGCATGAGGCTACATTGCTGTTAAAAATTAACAGCAACATTAATTATAACAGTAAATTGCTATTCTGCAAAGTACATTAGCCTTCTTAGTTGCCTTATTTAAGATTAATTTTATAAAAATTAATTTATACTTTCTCCCATTAAATTGCAAGTTCGTGTATTATATGAATTAGGCGTGATTTTGCAAGAAAAGAATGGAAACAATCATTGACAAAAAGCATATTTTTGCTTATTATTAAAATGTTTGTAAATTCTACTTTGTAGCCAAAAAATGCTACAAATAAATATGCCTATGAAGACTAGATATATGCTAGCTTTTAGGTGTATTACAATTTAATCGTTTGTAACAAAATTTTAGAAGGTGAGGAGAAAAATATGAGAATCGCTCTTATTAATGAGAACAGCCAGGCTGCTAAGAATAGCGTAATTTATGATGCTTTAAACAAGGTAGCTAGTGCTAAGGGACATACAGTAGATAACTACGGTATGTATTCAGCAGAGGATAACGCTCAGTTAACATACGTTCAGAACGGTATCTTAGCTGCAATCTTACTTAACTCAGGAGCTTGTGACTTTGTTGTTACAGGTTGCGGTACAGGTGAAGGTGCTATGCTTGCACTTAACTCATTCCCAGGTGTAATTTGTGGTCACGTTGTAGACCCTTCAGATGCATATATGTTCATGCAGATTAATGATGGTAACGCTATCGCTCTTCCATTTGCAAAGGGCTTTGGTTGGGGCGCTGAACTTAACCTTACATATATTTTCGAGAAGTTATTCGAAGGTGAACCAGGTGGCGGATACCCTAAGGAAAGAGTTGTTCCAGAGCAGAGAAATAAGAAGATCTTAGACGGCGTTAGAGCTGTTACACTTAACCAGGATTTAGTTGAAAGCTTAAAGAAGCTTGATAGCGACTTAGTTAAGGGCGCTGTTGCTGGTGAGAAGTTTGCTGATCTCTTCTTTGCTAACGCTAAGGATGAGAAAATCATCGAATACGTTAAGACTTTAAGAGCTTAACTAATAAATTTCATTGTCGAAACCTCATGCATTATTTATGCATTTGGCTATATAATGCTTTTATCATAAGCATTATATTTATAAAACGTAAAGTAGCATCTTTTTCATAGGTCCCCCCTTATAAAAAAATTTACTACTTTACGTTTTTTTATTATAAAAAAGAGCTCATTAAAAATGAGCTCTTAAGAAGGTATATTTTGCAAGGTTTAAACCTTTGCAAGCTTTAATTTGTTTGGCTTTTAGCCAATAGTTTTTGTAGAAAATTTCTACTCTACTATCTTATCTCAATTCTCTTGGGCCACCGCCTACGTCTAATGCATAGAAGGAAGCCTCGATTCCTGTTTTCATAGTATATTCTTTAGATACATTTTCAATAAAGGCATCTACATTCTCGTCCTTGACTAAAGATACAAGGCAGCCGCCAAATCCAGCTCCTGTCATTCTTGTACCAATAACGCCCTCCTGCTTACTCTGAGCATCAAAGAGAGTGTCTAGCTCAAGGCCTGTAACCTCGTAATCATCACGAAGTGATAGGTGAGACTGAATCATTAATTGTCCGAATTTTTCAATTTCGTTATTATTAAGCGCCTCCACAGCCTGAATTGTTCTGATATTTTCAGTGACTGCGTGTCTAGCTCTACGATAGTTTACCTCTTCCTTTATGAAGTCCTTGTTTCTCTCAAAAGTCTCAAAATCAAGGTCACCTAAAGTTTTAATGTCCTTGCACTCTTCACTTTCCTTAAGCATCTCTAGTGCTGCTTCGCACTCTGCTCTACGCTCGTTATATTTTGAAGAGCCAAGACCTCTTTTCTTATTTGAGCAAGTAATTACAAGCTTTACACCATCAAGTTTAATTGGCACATACTCGTATTCAAGGCTTGCTGTATCAAGATAAATTGCATGATGCTTCTTACCCATAGCAATGGCAAACTGGTCCATAATGCCACAGTTGACGCCGCAAAATTCATTTTCAGCCTTCTGACATAACTTGGCAGTTTTAATCTTGCCCATCTTAATGCCGTAGAGCTTAATCATGGAAAAGCAAGTTAAAACCTCAATGGAAGCTGATGAGGAAAGTCCTGAAGAACTTGGTAAATCTCCCCATACAAGCATTTCAAAGCCTGAGGAAAATGCAACTCCACTCTTTTTAATCTGGTCAATAACTCCCTTTGGATAATTTGTCCACCAGTCGCTTTTATTGTATTTTAAATTGTTAATTCGGCTTTCAATAATTCCGTCCTGATCATAATTTAGCGAGAAAAATCTAATCTTAGAATCCTCTCTTTTTCTAATGGCCGCATAAGTTCCAAGAGGAATTGCACATGGGAAAACGTGACCACCGTTATAGTCTGTGTGCTCTCCAATTAAATTAACTCTTCCTGGAGCAAAGAAAACTCTTACGCCTTCACTATCGCCATAAACTTTAGCGAATTCTTCAAGCATTTTCTTCTTTGTCATAATCATCCTTCTCCTTTAACTCTTCAATAAAGAATATTCTTGAGGCATAATCCTGATAAAAACGTACATCCCCATCAAAACCTGTAGCTGCATAATTATTGTGTAGCTTAATTGGAGCGTTATTAATAAAACTTCCACTAAGTACAAAATCTTCCACTTCTCCATCCATTTTCTTGAATTTAGAAATTATCTTATGGATGTTAGAACCCGGTCTAATGTGAATTGGAGATACTGCATTTATCAAATCCCCGAAATGTTTTATGTCATACTTTGCTGGCATATTATAAATGTGATAAAGCTTATTATCATCAAGGCCCGTAAGTCGAAGCGAAGCATTTGGCTGATTAGCAACTGCCTTGTCCTGCATTGTAAAGGCAAGGGCTCTTTCCTTATCCTTTGAAACACATATCCACTCAAAGACATGATTATTAAAATCTGTCTCTTCGCCGTTTTTAATTCTTATATAATCACCAGTAAATATCAAATCTCTAACTGATTTATAGACTTCTATTTCTGTCTTTAAAATCTCAAGCTCCTCATCCTTTAAATCTGATAAGTTAAGCTCTAAGCCTAGCATTGCAAAGCTTGCCACATTAAATCTAGTTTCTAGTAAGGTCTGTCTTAGGGTCTGATGATTTGGACTAGCAGAAATGTGTGCTGCAATTACTGACATAGGGTAGCCATAGCTATAGCCTGTCTGAATATTAGCTCTACACCAAGGATCAGTATTATCTGATGCCCAAATTTGTGACATGTAAGATAAAATTCCTAGGTCAAATCTATTGCCCCCTGATGCGCAACCTTCAAATAATACATCTGGGAATTCCTCTACAATTCTTCTTAAAATGTCATATAAACCAAGCACATATCTATGAGCAAATTCCCCTTGATTAGATAGGTTAAAGCCATAATAATCTGTGAAAATGCGGTTCATATCCCACTTTACATACTTAATATTAGCAGATGATAATAAATCAAAAATTCTAGCAACTAGATAATCTCTTACCTCTTCTATTGTTAGATTTAATATTCTTTGATTTCTACCCTCAGAGTGCTCAATTCCAGGAATATCTACTGCCCAGTTTGGATGACTTCTGTAAAGTGCCGAGTCTACATTTATCATCTCAGGTTCAAGCCAGATACCAAAATCTAGACCTAGGTCATTAATTTTCCTACAAAGACCTGAAACTCCGTTTGGTAGCTTAGTTAAATTTACATCCCAGTCACCAAGTGAGGACTTATCATCGTTTCGATTGCCAAACCAACCATCATCCATAACAAAGAGTTCCACGCCAATTTTTTTAGCTTCCTTAGCCATATTAACTAACTTAGTTTCATTAAAATTAAAATAGCAAGCCTCCCAGCTGTTTAATAAAACTGGACGAACCTTCTTAGCCCAAGTTCTTCTAAGAACATGTTCTCTAATAAATTCATGGAAGTTATGAGATAGGCTATTAAGTCCATTTTTTGCAAATGTCATAACTGCCTCAGGGCTCTCAAATACTTGTTCCGGTTCGATTCTGAAATTGAAATTATTTGGATTTATACCCATTACAAATCTTGCCATACCATAAGCATTTTTCTCAGCGCAAGAATAATGGTTTCCACTATAAATTAGGTTAAAGCCGTAGCTCTCTCCTGCAAATTCTGTTGTGTCTCTTTTTTTCAAAATTACAAGAGGATTATTTCTGTTACTTGAGGTTCCTGTAAAGGAAGAATTAACAAGCTTATTCTGACTTAGCTTAGTAAAATTCCTATTCATTTCTCTAATCCAAGCCCCAGTGAAATTAAGCATTTCAAGGTCTTCACCCTCAAGGTCAAGATTTAGTGAAAGAGCTCTATTAACCTCAATAAAAGACTCCTCTTTATTTATAATTTTAATTCTTCTTGTTATACAATCCGTCTCGTAAAACAAGTTATAAATCATCTCAATATAGATATTTCTTTGCTTATCCTTTAAAGTAACAATAAGCTGACTATCACTTGAATGTGCCTCTGGCATCTCTTTTAAGTGTCTATAGCCATTACTTGCATAGCCTTCAATTAACTCATGACTATCATAGATAAAGTCATTAGAATTTGAACCATCAATATTAGTTAAAATGACCTGACTTTCTCTAATATCACCCTTACCCATTGTAGATAATTCAAGGGCTGTATCTTCAAGAGCTAAATAACTATATTCATTTGAATAGCTAATAGTATTGCCTGCTAGATACTTACTAAAGCCTAGTCTTGCCTTAATAGCATTCTCATCAAATTCTAGCCTAGCACCATAATAAAGATGAAGTAAATGTCCGCTTTCATTTACTGCAAAGGCGTAACTTGTATTGCGACTTTCAATAACAAAAGCTCTATTTACTCTTTGATCTTTAACATCAAAAATCTTTATCATCGCAATCCCTCCATTTTCGTTTTAATTAGAAAATGCATCCTAAAGCCGCGGCTTCGGACACATTTTCTAGTAAGATTAGTCCCTCTAAATTAGAATCTAGAAAAACTAAGCGTTTAATTTCTTAACCTGCTCATTGATTTCTTCAATCTTTTTATCTGTTAAAATGTACTTCTTCTTAAACCAGATAAGAGCGATAAATAAACCAATTATAGGAATGATTGTCATTGTTGTTCTAAGGCCGAGTCTTGAGGCAGCTGATACATTTTCACTAAAATCAATAACTGCTTCAGCATCAGTAACTTCTGTTCCGCTCTGTAAGTTGTTAAGTGAAAGGCAGATAGATGCAACGAAAGCTGCAATACCTGATGCTAACTTAACTACAAAAGTCTGCATTGAGAAAATAACCGACTCATCTCTTCTACCTGTCTTTAACTGGCCGTAATCTACTGTGTTAGCTAGGAATACTGTTGTAAGTACCTGTAGGATTCCGTTGGCTGCAAAGATGAAGAAGCCAGGAATGAAAAGGATAAATACATTTGTCATGCTTGTAAAAGCAATGCAAAGAAGTGATGCATAACCGATAATTGCAAATCCTAAGCAAATATAGAAAATCTTTATGTTACTAAAGAATTTTCTAAGTAATGTGTAAAGGAACATCATTGATAAAATCTGAACAGCTCCGCCAAACATGTTAAAGAGTGTATAGCTGCTAAACCATTTTGTTCCGCCAAAATCATACTTAAAGAAATAGATAACAAGGTTTGATGTAATATAAACCGCACAGTTAATGAGTACGATTGCAACTACAACTGTCATAGCCTGGTCGTTATTAATAAGTGCCTTAAACATTGCGCCAACAGATGGTGTTTCCATGTCTACACTTGATTTTTCCTTGATTGTAAATACTGTAATTCCAATAAATACTACAAAGAGGATTGCAATAATAAATGCAAGGTACTTAAAACCTACTCTTTCGTTGTTGCCACCAAGGGCATGAACAAGCATCATTGTAAAGATTGTAATGATTGCTGAACCAACGCCTGCGCATGATCTTGCAAGAGTTGTAAGGCCTTCTCTTTCCTTACCACCATTAGTGAAGGCTGGAATCATTGACCAATATGGGATATCCATCATTGTATAAGTTACACCCCAAATTATGTAAAATACTGCAGCATAAGCTGTAAGTCCTGCTCCATCAAGGCTTGGTGGACAAGCAAACATAAAATACAAAATGATTGCGTTAGTAACTGTACCAATTAAAAGCCATAATCTAAAACGACCAAATTTTGACTTTGTCTTTGCAACGATAACTCCCATAACAGGATCATTAAAGGCATCAAAGATTCTTGCTGCCAATAAAATAATGCCCATTGCAACTGCGCTAACCCCTAATACATCCTGATAGTAATACAAAATATAACTAGCAGATAACATGTAAACCATGTCCTTACCTACGGCTCCTAGACCGTAAGCTAACTTTTCTTTTAAACTAAGCATAATTTTTACCTCCCTACTGTTTATCTCTTAATTCAAAAGCTTTTTTTACTACTTTAATTGCCCCGTCGTATATCTCAGCCTTTTTGTTGGCCTTAATGTTCTCACACATTTCAATTATTGTCTCTCTGTTGTTGATGAACATCTTTATCATCTGTAATGTATGTGGAATGTCCTCACACTCGTAAGTTCCATCCCCAATTTCAGCAGAATGAATTGCGCCCCACTTCTCATGACCGCCAACTCTTTTAATAAAGAGCTTTGGTACTGGGTAAAATGATAACTCGCTAGGCTTTGTAACTAAAATATCGCAAGATCTCATTAGGATATTGGTACAATAAACAGCCTCGAAAATATTTTCATGATAAAAACCATGAATTCCAGTTATCTCTTCATTCTCGTCTAATGCCTTATTAGCAAATGTTGTTGTATCTTCCCAGTTATTAAAATGTTCTGTTGCATATTCCTTCATCTCTGGAATCTCTGCAATTAATTCATTCCAAACGTTTTTATAATCGCCAACATTTACATAAAGACAAGCCTTACCAGCCTTAATTGCCTTAAGTAAATACTTAATTATGCTAGCAAAAATCTCTCTTTGAGCTCCAGCACCACCAATTGTTAGTAAAAATCTAACGGGTTTCTTATTTCTTGCTCGATTAATTCTTTGCTCACAATCCTTCTCAATATTATCTACAAGCTCGTAGTCGATATAGTGGCCTGTATAGCATATATCCTTGCTTGTCATAGTGTTAAGTATCTTCTTGCCATTCATGCCATTAAGGTTTCTATAACCTAGTAGGCTTGAATGGGTCTGCACTGTATGTAGGCTGCCTTCAGCTAGGTGAAGGGCCATTGGCCAATTATCTGGAATGGCATTAACTACATACTTCATACCAGCATGAACTGCTGCCTGTGCTGGCCAAACATGAGTACCTACAAGTGGAATGTCCTTTGGTACATTTTTAAAGACGCTAGTCATAAGCTCAGCATTCTTTTGATCTGAACTGTTATAGCTTATCTTTCTAAAGCCTTCATAGTTCATTGGCTCCCACACCACTCTGTTAAAGAGCTTTGACTTCTGTGAGATTCTTGAACCTAGTGAATATAGCTCATTTTGTGCATTAATAACCTTACCGCCTGTAGTTTGTGTATAGGAATTTAAGTCCATCCAGTATGGTGTGTAGCCAAGCGCGTTAGCTGCTGAAGCTATTGCCATGGAAATTCTATAATGTCCAAAGCCCATACGAATATTGCCCACTATAATTCCTTTTTCCTTATCAAAACCAGAATCTAATCCTGCATTAATTGGATTAAGCCCGTTAGTGCTAGGAGTATTATCTTCTCGTCTAATAATAATGTTCTTTACTCCAAGGCTATCGCCGATATACTTGTTATCCTCAATAGCTAGCTTATAATCTACGTTAGAGTCATCACCAAATTTCTTAACGTACTTCCTCTTTGAGCGGTTAGCAGACTTTATAGTCTTCTTGCTCATCTTATTGCCAAATATAATTTCTGATTTACCCATATTTAATCCCTCTTACTTTATTTCGATTCCTACCATTACTATGCTAATCATCTCTTCTAGTGATTCCTGATAGCTAAGCTCTGTATTGCCTTCGTTTCTAATTTTTAAAACTCCTTCAAAACCAGCTTCAACCATGATTTTAAATAATTCCTTATTAATAGGTCTAAGCTTACCTTGCTTAACACCTTCATCAATTAGCTTAAAAGTAGGTTCCCAATCATTGTCAATTCTTAATTTGAACTGCTCATAAATCTTTGGATAGGCTGCAACTGCTTCTGAAACCTTCATCCAATCTAAATTAGTAAATCTGTCTGGAATACAAATAACTGTTCTCTTGAGCTTTTCAACAATATCAAGGTCAGGGTCGTTAATGATTCTTGCCTCTTCCTTCTTTACTAAGTCAAAACAATAGTTAATTGCATCAATAACTAATTCACTCTTATCATCCACGATCTTATAAATAGTCTTCTTACTCATATGAAGTCTCTTAGCGAGCTCGTCCATAGTAAACTTCATACCCTTATTGTTGAATTCCTCAATAGTGGCATCGATAATAGCAATCTTTGTTTTCTTCATTTCGTTAATGTCCATTTTTTCCTCTTCCTTTCCTTTATCAATTTTGCGTTTCTATCCCAGTGCCCTTATTTTATTTATATTCTATTAGGAAACCTCACTTAGTTTTTTAGTTTCCCTGTAAATAAAGAATATCATACATGTTTTATTAATGCAACACATCCTATTATATTTTATCGAAAAATCGTAATAATCATTGTTAAATTTTATGCAAACTGCACAAAAAATCGAGGGCATTTTACTGCCCTCGATTAAAAATCCTCTATATTTGTATAAGTTAATGAGAAACTTTAATCATTTCTTAGATACTGAATCATACCAGGACCTAGTTTCTCAGTTGGTCTTGCTATAAAGCCGTGTCTTTCGTAAAATTTTTCTCTTCCTTTAGCGCACATTAGGCATAGCATCATCTGGCTACCCTCAAGCTTAATTGAATCCACATACTCAATCATGGTATTAAGAAGGTAACTGCCTAAATGCTGGCCTTGATACTCTGGCACAATAATCAAGTCCTGAATATAGCTAATTACTGCCATATCAGAAACTATTCTTCCCATGCCTATTGCCCTTTCATCGTCAAATACTGTAAATACCTTTTGACAATTATTAATAGCAAGTTTAGCTTGCTCTCTAGTTAACTGCACCCAACCTACCTGCTCTCTTAAAGCAAGGTATGTGTCTACATCCCTAAAATCTTCAACTATTCTTATCATTTACATTTACTCCATATCAAAAAATCCTACCGCTAAAGTATACTTCTTTTAAGCACTAATGTCTAGACAAATATAGACTATGAGCGTATTCTAGACATAAAGGTTAAACCTAAAATTTAAAAAAAGAGGAAAAAATATGATTACAGTTGATATTAACAACAATGGTGATTTTACTTCCATTCAGGAAGCCATTAACTCCCTTAAGGACACTTCAAAGAGCGTTACAATTTTTATTAAAAATGGAGTCTACAAGGAAAGAGTAGAAATTTTAAAGGACAATGTTAGCTTAATTGGTGAGTCAAGAGACGGCGTTATCATTACTGAGAGCTACTATGCTAACGAGATTTTAGAGGACGGCATTAAGCGCGGCACTTTTAGATCTTACACTTTCATGGTAAATGCTAACAATTTCCACGCTACTAATATTACATTTAAAAACGAGGCTGGCTTTGGAAAAATGGTTGGCCAGGCCGTAGCAGTTTACGCTGAAGGGGATAAAATTACATTTAAGAACTGTGCCATGTATGGTCATCAGGATACTTTATTTACAGGTCCACTTCCAAAGGCAGAAAGAGAAGTAGGCGGCTTTACAGGCCCTACAATGGACGCCGAGAGAAGAATTGTTCATCAGTTATATGAGGATTGCTATATTGAAGGTGAAGTTGACTTTATCTTTGGTAGTGCTGTTTGCTATTTTAACCGCTGTACCCTCTACGCTCTTGATAGAAATGAGAAGATTAATAGCTACTACACAGCCCCTTCAACTTACGAAGAATCTAAATATGGCTATGTCTTTAACAAATGTATCTTAACAGGTAACTGTCCTAAGCATACTGTTTCTTTATCAAGACCTTGGAGAATTTATGCTAAGGCTGTATTTATTGATTGTGAATATTCAGATCAGGTTATTGAGGAAGGTTTCTGTGACTGGAACAAGCCAGAATCTCATGAAACTGTAAATTACTTTGAATATAATGGACATGGTCCTGGATTTACACCATCAAAAAGAGCTGCCTTTTCAAAGCAGCTCAATAATCTTGAAGTTCAAGCCTACACTAAAGAAAAAGTTCTTGGCCCAGACTTTAATTAATTTTTATATAGGTTTTATTTAAGTGTTATGGAACCTAAGCTTTCTCCATCCTTTGTTGCTGTAAGGGTTGAGGAAGCTACGCTTCCTTCTAATTCACTTGGAATCTGGAATAATGCAACTGCTGTATAGCTCTCTCCTGCATTGATTGTCACATTTGACAAGGTTAGGAGAGAGTTTTTTAGTAGTGTGGCATAGTTTGTATAGCTTGTGCCTGACACCTTTAATTTCATTAATACGCCAGCATTTGTTGTATTAGCTGTAATTGCAGCTGAAGAATTATTTACAACCGTAAACTCCACACCTACAACTACTCTATCTGACTCAGCAGGAACATAGATGGAATCCGGATTTAAAGGATAACTAGATCCTACTGTATATTTACTATAAGTTATGCTACATGAAGTTAAGCCAAGAGCAGTTGGCAAAGTATCTGAAAGACTTGCTGCTGCCGTAGTTGTAGTAGTTGTGCTTGATGAACCTGAACTTGAGCCTGAACTTAGAGTTGTTGACTCTGTTTCAGTCGTAGTTTTAGAACTAGATGTCTCAGTCTCTGACTCTGTTGACTTATGATAACCGTAAAGGGCATCGTATAACTTAGTGTATTTCCATTCATTTTCATAGGAATATCTAAGCATAACTCCAGCCGCATACTGGCTTATAATATCTTCTTGTTCATCTGTTATTGTTACATCTCCACTACAGCCTTGAATCTGTAAAAAGGCTAATACAGTTATTAGACTTACTAGAATCTTTTTCTTCATGTGGCCCCTCCTTAAGGACTGCTACTTTGCGTCACAATCCAAATCAAACCAGAACTCTACTCCATTAGAAACATTCCTAGCTCCATATCCTTTGCCCATAGATGTCATAATAGCCTTTACAATTGAAAGGCCAATTCCGTTACCGCCATACTCTCTAGTTCTTGCCTTATCTACCTTATAGAACTTTTCCCAAATTCTATCAATATCTTCGGCAGGTATTGGATTTCCTGTGTTAAATACGGATACTCTTACATTTTTATCATCAGGTCTTTCTAGTTTGACCCTAATTTCTTTTTCGTTAGCGCAGTGATTAATCGCATTAGTAATATAGTTTGTCACTACCTCTTCGATTTTGTACTCATCACCCCATACGTCTATATTTATATCGGATGATTCGTAAATAATCTTTATATCATTTTGCTTTGCTCTTAAAGAATTTGCATTAACTACTGACTGTAAAAGATCATTTATATTAAATCTTTCCATCACTAACTCATCATCGCCAAATTCTAGCTGATTAAGGGTTAATAATCTCTTAACCATAACGCTCATCTTATTGGCCTCATCAGTAATTACATCAAGATAAAAATCTCTACTTTCCTTATCGTCTGCAATTCCATCCTTTAAGCCTTCTGCATAACCTTGAATTAAAGCGATTGGTGTTTTTAACTCATGAGATACATTTGATAGGAAATCTGTTCGCATTTTTTCAATCTGCTCCTTCTTATCAATATCTCTTTTAAGTTCTAGGTTAGCTGACTTAAGCCTTGAGATGTTATCCTCTAATTTAGCAGACATGTTATTCATACTTTGTCCTAAAAGTCCAACCTCGCCCTTATCTTTTCCTGTATATCGCACATCAAAATCAAGCTCTGCCATACGCTCAGAAATATGTGCTAACTGCTTAATTGGCTTTGAAATATAAGCTGAGAAAATAAACACAGCAATTACACCTATAACTAAAACAGTTAATCCTACGTAGCGAATTAATGTATTGGAAATTTCAATATTATCTTTAATACTCTGGATTGGCAATCTAACAATTATAGAGTCTCCATTATCAAGAGTTCCCCATAATTCAAGATAGTAATCAGCCATGACAGAATCGTAAATTTTCTGTATTGTATAGTTACTGTTTTCCTGCAAAACCTCGCTTGTCTCGCTATCAAACTTATCATAGTTTAGCTTATAGCCGCCCTCGCCTGAAGATTGAACATCCTTTGCAGGAGGCTCATTTTTATTGCTTGCATCAGAATTATTCTTATTTCCCTGATCTGAACTTCCTGCATCTCCTGCTTCAGAACTTGAACCAGATTTATTCTCTGTATTGTCTTCTGACTGGCTCTCAGCCTCCGTTGCATTCTCACTAGAAGAATCTGTTGCATTTTCCAAACCACCAGTAAGAATACTTAGCATAAGTCTTTGAAGAAGTCTGTCATCTCCTGAAGAATTACTTACATAAACTGTAGACCAGCTGCTATCAACCACAAGAGCTGTCATGGCATTTCCTGAAACATATCCATCAAGCTCTGCCATCATAGTTGACTTAGATATATCTCCATCATCGTACTGAAGCATTATCTCGTTTATCTTGTCATAAGTCTCACTCATGGTCTCCTGCTTGCCACTTATATAGAATTTTTCTGCAAATGCAACATTTATTACAAGCAACAAAACAATCAAGCTTGCAACGATCGCAACTAATAACAGGGTTATTTTAAATCTAATTGAATGTATACCCATTTCTTCTCCTGCCTCTATTTAATATACCGTACTCCGATTGAGTTAAAAATCGAATTTGTAGCCCATGCCCCAAATTGTCTTAATATAATCTCCTTTTTCACCCATCTTCTTACGGAGCTTTTTAACATGGGTATCAATTGTTCTTGCATCACCAAAATAGTCGTAATTCCAAACATTATTAAGAATCTTCTCTCTTGATAATGCAATTCCTTTATTCTCAACAAAGTAAGTTAAAAGCTCAAACTCCTTAAAGCTTAAGTCAATTTCCTCACCATCTATCTTTACAATATGTGCTGCCTTATCAATGACAATTCCGCCAATCTCAACGCTTTCGCTATTATCCACGCCATAAGTTCTTCTAATTATGGCATCTACTCTAGCTGTAAGGATCTTTGGTGAAAATGGCTTACTGATATATTCGTCAGCGCCTACCTGAAAGCCCTGTAACTCATCCTTTTCTTCGCCCTTTGCTGTAAGCATAATAATTGGCACCTTAGAATCTTTTCTAATTGTTTTGCAAACTTCCCAACCATCCATCTTTGGCATCATAACATCAAGAATAATAAGGGAAATGTCTTTATTCTCATAAAAAACATCAATGGCCTCTTCTCCATCTGCTGCCTCTAAGACTTCGTAGCCTGCCTTAGTTAGGAAATCGCTAACTAACTTTCTCATTCTGCTCTCATCATCTACCATTAAGATTCTAACCTTATCCATTAATAAGTCCTCCTAAGTTTATCAATTGTAATCTTCTTAATTAATTATTCTCTACTCTGGTTTTGTAGTTTCGGGCTTGCTTTCATTTTCATTACTAGTATCTAATTCTTCATTAGAGCTTTCGCTCTCGCCCTTAACCTCGTCTTCATCAGAATAAACGCCCGCCTTAATGGATGCACTTTCTAACTCGTATTGAAGCTTATTTAGGTCAGATTCCTTCTGCTTTAAATAAGCTTCCTTAGATTCTAATTCCTGCGCCCAACTTGCATATTTATCTTGAATACTAATTTCGTAATTCACAATATTAGTATTGGTTCCAGTATTTACAATGACAAACATAGCTATTATAACTGCAGCAAAAAAGCCTATAACAATTAAGCTTTTTATATATTTATTGCGGTACTTTGCAACTAAAATGGTAAGCTCATGAATTTCTGACTTGTGCATTACCTTCTCTCTTCGCCTGTCTATCTCAGCCTGAGTATCACTCTTAATAGGAATTGGCCTAATTCTGTC
Source organism: Lachnospira sp. (assembly GCF_016290755.1). NCBI lineage: Bacteria > Bacillati > Bacillota > Clostridia > Lachnospirales > Lachnospiraceae > Lachnospira > Lachnospira sp. Next base: position 35,078 of record NZ_JAEEVD010000009.1, on the reverse strand, counting down.
GTTAGGAATACTTGGACTTTGATACAGGAACTGCTGCAAATTCTTTAGGTAGCTAATACCTAAAGAGGTTGTAAATAGCTGTCTGTCAATTATTTTATTGTAAAGAATAAACACCTGCTTTGGATCTTTTGAGTCCGTCTTTGACGACAAATACTTTATAGCTGCCATCTCGTCTTTAGCTGCCTCAGCCTCCTGACTTGTCCTAAAATTATAACCGCCAACTACAAAGGCTTTCTCCTTCTTTTCCTTGGCTTTATTATAATTGTCACTGGCCTTTTTTCTGGCTTTTCTTAACTCTTCATCCTCAGCGCTAATCTCTTTTCCTTCAGCCATATTCTGCCCCTCATACTATAAAATTAAATATTTTCACGTTAAAATCTAATTTTATTTTATCATTATGAGTCTGAAATGGCAATTAATTTAACAAGACTATCAATTGTATTCTAGTATAAACTTGTGTATTTCATGTGTCGTTTCAAAAATTTTTTACACACTAGTCAAATAACTGTAAACGCAATAATATACATTTCCATTATAAATAACCTGTGCCCAACCATAACTTGTTGTAGCCACTACCACCACATTAGTTCCATTAGCTATAGTTGTAGCCACATTATCTGTATCCTGTTCAGGGCTAGTTCTAAGATTTAACTCTACCTTAGGAGTATATGTGGCTGCTTCGCATAAAGAAAATGTAAACAAAGTACCCGAGCTTGTTGTATAAGAAACTGGCAAACTATATTCTACCGAATCTACTGTAACAGTTACTAGTCCAGAAGAAGAAGCAGCTGTAGTTGAGCTTGATGACTGAGTTGTCTCACTAGTAGAACTAGAATCACTAGATTGTGTAGTAGTTGAAGCTTTAGTCGTTTCAGTGTTTGAAGAAATTGTTGAACCTGATCTTGATAAATAATAACAAACGTCTAAATCTACATTTCCTGATATACCACTTACACTACCTGAATTAGTATATTGCCAGAAGCTATATGCACCAGAGTAGGAAGGGTTTGTAGTATCAGGATATACCGAAGGTAAATACTGAGCCACCCAAATCTTATAGCTTGCTGAAATAGTAGATTTATTTAAATAATTATTTAAGCTAGAAGTATTACTATAAAAAATCGCTGTATAGCCTGAACTAGAAATCTTATTTAAAAAAGCCATGGCATTAGCTGTTCTTTGGCTTGTAGAAAGTCCATAAATTCGATTAGAACTATTTGCAAATCCTTCATAGTCAAAAGCTATACCTAGATTAATTGAAACGCCATATTCACTTAATTTAGCAAGTACCCAATTAGCCTCTTCTATAGCTTCTGCCTCAGTAGTAGCTGTTGAATAAAAATACACGCCTACCTTAAGTCCATTAGCTAGAGCCTGCTTAATATTATATTCTGCATAAGGATCCTCACAAACTACACCAGAAACTAAAGTTCTATAACCGATTCTTATAAAAGCAAAATCAATGCCAGAACTTGCCACACTTGACCAGTCAATATTGCCCTGATATTTCGATACATCAATACCTAATGCATATTCTGAAGAAGAAGCTGTAGTTTGACTAACTGTTGTTGCAGTTGCAGTACCTGTATCTGAATCTGACTGATACACAGGATCTTCGCTAGTATCATTAGCAATTTCCTCTAACTCTTCACTAGTATATTTAGCATTATTAGAAACAATAGTTGAACTGTCTACTGTAGAAGGCTCTGTTGACTCATCAGTAGCTTCTTCGCTGCTTTCTTCGCTTGATTCTAAACTATCTGTTGAATCCGCATTTTCACTAGTCTCTTCCTGCACCTTACTTGTATTATTTGTAAAATTATTTATTGCTATAACAGTTCCTGTAGTAATTCCAGCTATAGCTACTACAGAAGAAACTGCACCAATAACAACATTTCTTAAACCAAATCTTAATATGAGTTTAGCAATTTGTCCTTTAATAAAATCCATAATATCTCTATCTCCTTTTTTTGCATAAAAAAATAAGTGCTAATTTACTAGCACTTATCTTTACCATAACTCTTATGGAACTGAGGGGAGTCGAACCCCTGTCCGAAAACCCATTCACTGTTCTTCTACTATCATAGTTAACTATAGTTTAATTCCCTCACAGTAAGGCAAGTTAACGCGCCCTAATGCTTGGTAGCTTCATAATACGCCCACTAGCCTCAAAGCTTTGGCTAGGTCGTTTCCTACTAATTCGAAGCCTGGGTCCTTGCGCGTAGGTTCGCTAGGTCAGACTGCTGCCATTAGGCAGCGATTGCTAAATTTTCTTCAGCGTTTATATTTAATTTGGAATTTAACGCATCACCCTGCGGATAGCTTCACCAGCTTCAAAATCCCCGTCGAAACCTTTACAGCCCCAGATTTTACACTAGTAAATTATTAAAAGCCTTATCCCATTCCTAATAATGGCAAAAGCCAAAACTAGCATAAAAAATATTAACATTCCTAGACAGTTCTGTCAAGGAATTCACTATTGTTTCATAGCATTAAAGTATATTTTCTTAATACATTTTCCTAAAACCAAGTAATAAATCTAATACTAAAATCTTAAATTTCTAGACTTTAATTCCTTCTGAGCCTGTCTCTCCTGATCTCGCTTTGCAATAGACTCACGTTTATCATAGTTTTTCTTACCCCTTGCAAGACCAATTTCAATCTTTACCTTACCCTGTTTAAAGTAAACCTGTAAAGGTACTAAAGTATAGCCCTTTGTAGCAATCTGACCTGAAAGCTTACTAATTTCATTCTTATGAAGTAAGAGCTTCTTAGGTCTTAAAGGGTCTTTATTAAAAATGTTACCTTTCTCGTAAGGTGTAATATTCATATTAATGGCAAATACCTCGCCATTCTGAATCTGGATATAGGACTCCTTAATGGAACACTTGCCCTGTCTTAATGACTTAACCTCTGTTCCATGAAGTACTAAACCTGCCTCTATCTTCTCTTCAATAAAGTAGTCATAGTAAGCTTTTTTATTATTAGCTACAAGTCTATTACTGCTTTCACTAGACTTTCCCATATAATACTCCTATCTTTTTATTTCATCCTCGTAGCAATCCTCAAGGAATTTAAAATCGATATTCTTTAATAATTTATCAGTAGCAATTACAACTACTGAAACTTTCTGTCCTAATTTATAAGTCTTATTAGTAGTCTGTTCTACCATTTCATAATGATTCTCATCATAAATGTAATAGCCATTCATGTTATTTAAAGAAACCATACCCTCGATAGTATTAGGTAATTCAACGTAAATACCCCAAGATGTAACACCAGATATGACACCTTCATATACTTCTCCAATATGGTCTTGCATATATTCGCACATCTTAATCTTATCAGTATCACGCTCAGCCTCATCTGCTCTTCTTTCTGTATTAGAAGTCTGAACAGCCACTTCTCCTAAAATTCTATCGTAATGGTCTATTCTTTTCTTGTCCAAACCACCATGGAGATTCTCCTTAATGATTCTATGAATCTGTAAATCAGGATATCTTCTAATTGGTGATGTAAAATGACAATAATACTTAGCTGCCAAACCAAAGTGTCCAATACACTCAGTTGTATATCTAGCCTTCTTCATAGAACGAAGTGTAAGTCGAGAAATAAGAGTCTCCTCTTCACTGCCTTCTATCTTAGCTAGTAGCTTCTGAATTTCCTTAGGATGCATCTCTTCTGAAACTCTTAGAGAATGTCCAAAGTTGTTAATAAAAGTAGATAACTTCATTATACGCTCAGGATCTGGATTCTCATGAGTTCTATAAAGGAATGGTAACTCCTGCCAGAAGAAATCCTCAGCCACAGTTTCATTAGCAATAAGCATGAAATCTTCAATAATCTTATTAGCTGTAGTTCTCTCGTAAGGACTAACCTTAATTGGATGTCCCTTCTCATCAAGTTCAATCTTTGATTCAGGGAAATCAAAATCAATAGAACCTCTGCTAAATCTCTTCTTACGAAGTAAACTAGCACACTCCTCCATAAGGAAGAACATATCCACTAAATCAGCATACTTCTTAGTTTCCTCTTCATCCTTATCTAAAATGATCTTCTTAACGGAAGTATAACTCATTCTTCTGTCAACATTAATAAGTGTTTCGCAAATGCGATGTCCCACTACATTACCCTTAGAATCAATGTCCATAAGACAAGAAAGAGCAAGTCTATCTTCTCCCTGATTTAAAGAACAAATACCATTAGATAATTTATGTGGAATCATAGGAATAACTCTATCTACTAGATAAACGGAAGTTCCTCTTTTAAGAGCTTCCTTATCAAGAGCAGAGCCTTCTTTTACATAATGACTTACATCTGCAATATGAACGCCAAGCTTATAAATATCGCCTTCCTTAGATAAAGTAATAGCATCATCTAAGTCCTTAGCGTCCTCACCATCTATAGTTACAGTAGTTAGATTTCTTAAATCTACTCTACCAGCCTTGTCTTTCTCATCTACAAAATCAGGAATATTCTTTAATTCCTTCTTAACCTCCTCAGGGAATTCCATTGGAAGGTCGTATCCACGAATAACTGACATAATATCTGTTCCTGGATCATTAATATGACCAATAACTTCAACTATGCGTCCCTCAGGACTTTTACCTGGCTTACCATAATTAAGAATCTTAGCAACAACCTTGCTACCTTCTACGGCGCCATTACTATATTCCTTTGATATAAAAAGGTCTACTGAAATCTTATTATTATCAGGTACTACAAAGCCGAAATTCTTGCTCTTCTGATATGTACCTACAATCTGTGTGATTCCGTGCTCAACAATACCTACAATCTTACCTTCAGCATGTCTGTCGCCCTTCTTCTCACTTGTAATAACAAGCTTAACCTTGTCCATATGGAAGGCATTAAGTGTATCTGAAGATTTTATGAAAATGTCGTCCTCTCTGCCCTCTATAGTTACAAAGCCGAAACCTCTATTGGTCATTGTAAATGTACCTATCAACGCTACATTCTCTGCCTTAATATACTTGCCCTTCTTAGTAACTCCAATTCTGCCCTGGCTTACTAAGGAATCTAGTACCTCCTGTAAAAGATATCTCTCTTCCTTAGGAACATTAAGTAAAATAGCTATTTCTTTAGTTTTCATTGGAACATAGAATTCATTACGAACAATTAAGTCCTCAAGCATGTCTTCACGTTCTTTAAAAATTTCGTCTTTCATATATACCTCTAAATTCGATTAGTAGATAAAAAGCACTCTTAAGATTAACTTAAGAGTGCTAAATAATCTAAAAATTAATGTTTAATACTACTGCAATAAGAATAAATACAATAACAAGGATTCTTGTGATTAAAACAAGCTTGCCTTCCATTGAACGAGCCTTATTCTTACCCCAATATGTATCGGCCACACCGCTGATTGTACCTGACAAACCGCTGTGCTTGCTTTCCTGCATAAGTACTAAAATTGTAAGTGCAATTCCTACTAAAATAAAGATACCCATCAAGAAAATTCTAATTGTATCAGCCCATGACATACCAAACATCTATAACACCTCCTAGCTGATTAAGTCAGCAACGAGTTTATTCTATCATAATAAAAGTTGCTGCGCAATATAAATTCTAATAAAAACTTAATAATATTATAGTTAGTCTCTAATCAAAAGAGGTCATGCTTTGTCTAGGCATAATACATTTTTGACTCGAGGATATTCTTATGTTTTGCCTTAAGAAAATCTTAGCTTATAAATCTAGTACAATTACTTTCTTACAAGAAGAGAATGTCCTGTCATCTCAGCTGGCTGTTCCATACCCATAATCTCAATAAGAGTTGGGATAATATCTGAAAGCTTGCCATCTTCAGCTAAAGTATAATTCTCATCATAGTTAACTAAGATAAATGGAACTGGGTTTGTTGTATGAGCTGTAAATACTTCACCCTTTTCATCAATAAGCTTTTCAGCATTACCGTGATCAGCGCAAATAAATGCAACGCCATCAACTTCCTTAATAGCATCAATAACCTGTCCAACGCAGTTATCTACTGTCTCAATAGCCTTAACTACAGCGTCCATAACACCTGTATGACCAACCATATCAGGGTTAGCAAAGTTAGCAATGATTACATCATACTTATCTGACTTAATAGCACCAACTAACTTCTCGCAAACTTCTGGAGCGCTCATTTCTGGCTGTAAATCATATGTAGCAACCTTAGGTGACTTAACAAGGATTCTGTCTTCACCTTCGTTTGGCTCTTCAATACCGCCGTTAAAGAAGAATGTTACGTGAGCATACTTCTCTGTCTCAGCGATTCTTGCCTGTGTCTTACCATTCTTAGCAAGGAATTCACCAAATGTGTTAGTATATGATTCCTTCTTAAATGCAACTTCCTTGTTAGGAATTGTTACATCATAATCTGTGAAGCAAACGTACTTAACGTTCTTTCTTGCTCCTCTTTCAAATCCTGTGAAATCATCATCACAGAAACATCTTGTAATTTCTCTAGCTCTATCAGGTCTGAAGTTGAAGCAGATTACTGAATCGCCATCCTTAATTGTAGCAACTGGCTTTCCATCTTCGCCAACAATAACTGTAGGCTCAACGAATTCGTCAGTCTTGCCATCTGCATAAGACTTAGCAATAGCTTCGTTAACGTCTGTAGCCTTAATACCTTCACCGTTAACTAATGCCTTATAAGCGCTTTCAACTCTATCCCATCTGTTATCTCTATCCATTACATAGTAACGACCGTTTAATGTAGCAAACTTACCAACGCCAAGTTCTTCCATCTTATCGCAAACAGCCTTGATGTAACCCTTACCACCATCTGTAGGTGTATCACGTCCATCCATGAAACCATGTACATAAACATTTGTTAAACCATTCTTCTTTGCAAGTTCAAGTAATGCAAAGAGATGTGTGATGTGGCTATGAACACCACCGTCTGATAAAAGTCCGTATAAGTGAAGATCTGAGTTATTCTCCTTACAATTCTTTACAGCATCGAGCAATGCTTCATTTTCAAAGAAATCACCATCTTCAATAGACTTTGTAATTCTTGTTAATTCCTGGTAAACAACTCTACCAGCACCCATATTAAGATGACCAACTTCTGAGTTACCCATCTGTCCATCAGGAAGACCTACTGCAAGACCTGAAGCATAACCCTTAACGAATGGGTAATTCTTCATTAAACCGTCCATAACTGGAGTGTTTGCTGCTGCAATACCGTTTCCTTCTTTAATATCGCTTAAACCATAGCCATCTAAAATCATTAATAAAACTGGCTTTTTACTCATATCATTTGCCTCCAAATTTCTTAAATTCGTATACTTTAGGATAATACCACATTTGTCCATAAATTTAAATAGAAATTGTGTTTTTTGATAAATAATTAACTAATATAAAATTTATATTAATCAAATAGCTTATTCATCGTATTCTCCGTACTCGCAACCTACATTATATGCATCAATATCATCTATGAGTTTTAACTTGCCACCAAGCTTCTTATAGAGCTTAATTCTGCCAATTCCAGTTCCACCATTTAATAACTTGTTATGTCGTTTCATGCCATCAGGTGACTCATAATTAATATAAATCATGTCCTTTTTAAGGCACTTAACCTTTGTAATCATAACAGAATCAAGGTTTTCCTGGGCAACATACCAATAAGCTGCCTCATCTGTCTCATAGAATCTAAATCTTGTATGAACCTTATCCCAAAACTTTGAGAAATTATATTCATACTCTTCTCCTCTGTAATAAAAGGCTCCAAGGAGCTTTCTCTTAAGTGAAACCATATATATCTTAGGGCAGCCTCCCCCAATGTCAAAGGCACTACCCTTTAATTTCTTTCCTGTTAATCTACTCTTTAAATTGTTAGAGGACAACCAAAGCCAAGGGCTTGTAAAATCGCGTCCCCAATTCTTATCTGCGTAGCCGTAACATTTGTTAGGAATAACCTTATAAGTCACTCCATTAAGCACTACCTCTCCGTCAAATAAAGTTCTCATGCCTTCTACATGCCAATACATCTCAAAGGCCTCTAGGTCTCTAAAGAGCTTACTAGCTCCGTAACCCACATTAAATGGCAAATTCTTAGACACCTTAAGATTCCAATACATAGAACCGGCATCTGTCATATATTCTGGATGATCCTTAGCTGTCTGCTCATCGATGCTTATCATACCTGTGATGCTATTTTCCGAAGCAAAACAATCCTTACAGTTAATTGAATATGGCACAGATCTTGAAACAGCAATTTCTCCCCAGCCATAAAATTTATTAAGCTCAAGGCTATCCTCGCCCCAGCATCCAGCCTTAACCATAAGGTATGAAGGCTTAATTCCCTTGTTCTTGTTAGCCTCTAATTGGCCAAGTACTGCTTCCTTGCGGCCATGTCCTGGATTACAAAGATAATATTCTATAAAAAATGTCTTCTTTTCTCCAGTCTTCTCATTGATTCCGGTGAAATTATGCCACCACCAATCATATCCATTGAAAGCAAAACCACTAAACAGCATACACTTATTTCTTGAAACATCTGATTTTGCAAACATATCTATCTTCCTCCCTATACTAATCTGCCTTATTATTATACTAAATATAAGAAAAAAAGTGTAGTCGATATTACACATTAAGCTAATACCAACTACACTTAGATTTTAGTAATTTACAATATTGGCAAATTCTGGCTTAAGACTTGCTCCACCAACTAAACCGCCATCAATGTTCTCCTGAGCAAAAATTTCAGCTGCATTAGAACCATTAACACTACCACCATAAAGGATTCTAATCTTTGAAGCTGTATCAGCATCATAAATTTCTTCTAAATCCTTTCTGATAGAAGCACAAACTTCTTCAGCCTGCTCTGTTGTAGCAACCTTACCTGTTCCAATAGCCCAGATTGGTTCGTAAGCTACGATTGTGTTAAGTGCATCTGCTGCAGATACTCCTTCATAAGCTGCCTTAATCTGGCCCTTAACGAATGTAAGTGTAACTCCTTCTTCTCTCTGCTCAAGTGTTTCACCACAGCAAATGATAGGAATTAACTTATGTTCAATTGCCTTCTTAACCTTCTTATTAAGGAATTCATCGTCTTCCTTGAAGTACTGTCTTCTTTCTGAATGTCCAATAATTACATGTGATACACCTGCATCAACTAACATATTTGGACTAATTTCTCCAGTATATGCACCCTTTTCTTCAATGTACATATTCTCAGCACCTACACAAATGTTAGTACCCTTAGCTGCTTCTACAACTGGTACAATATCGATTGCTGGTACACAAAATACAACATCCACTGCTGTATTAGCTACATTAGCCTTTAAATCATTAACTAACTTTACTGCCTCAGATGGTGTCATATTCATCTTCCAGTTTCCCGCAATAACCTTACGTCTCATATCAAGCCTCCATTTTCCGCCAATGCTAAACGTTTACCCCTATATATTTAATTCTCACCGCACTGACAATACATTATATAAATTATATCACATTGGTTTGGTATTTTCCATACTTTTAATGAAAAAATCTAATCTTTTACGCAAAGCTTTCACATATATCTAGGTTAATAATCTATCTTCTTAAAAATGTATCAAAGATACCCCTTGCTAAAGAAGAGCCAATGTCCCCACCAAGCTTTTTACCAAAACTACCTCCAATACTATCACCAATTGACTTGCCTACTTGTCTACCAATCTTACTAGCACTTGATTGTAAGGTTCTATTATAATTGGATGAAGTTCTCCGTTTTGTTGTGCTAGTAGGCTTGTATTCTTTTGGCCTTGGATTAGTAGTTCTAGTGCTTGTAGATCTAGACCTCCTAATCGTTGGTGTGTTATTCACGTTTCTCTTTTCGTTTTGATTGTTATCTATAGTGGTTCCACTCGGATTAAGACTTTCTCTAGCCTTTAATCTTGCCATAAATTCATAAGCAGATTCATTATCAACATAAGTGGCATATTTAGTATTTAACTCATCAGAAACTATGACTTCATTTCTAGCCTCATCATTTATAGCTCCCATCATGCTTCTTGGTGGTAAAATCTTTGTTTTTTCAACTATAGTAGGAATACCATCCCTATCTAGAACCGATACTAGTGCTTCACCAATTCCTAAATTAGAAATAGTTTCGCTAATATCAAATTCCGAATTTGCTCTAAAAGACTCTGCCACAGCCCTTACCGCCTTTTGTTCCTTTGGAGTATAGGCTCTAATTGCATGAATTACCTTATTAGACAATTGAGCTAATACCTCATCAGGTATATCGTTAGGGGATTGTGTAATAAAATAAATACCCACACCCTTGGAACGAATTAATTTAACCATTTGACTAACCTTATCGATTAACACCTTTGGGGCATCATCAAAAAGCATATGCGCCTCATCAAAGAAGAAAACCATCTTAGGCTTGTCTAAATCTCCTGCCTCAGGCAGACTTTCATATATTTCGCTAATCAACCATAAAAGAAAAGTCGCATAAAGCTTTGGATTTAGCATTAACTTCTGACAGTCTAATACTTGAATCCAACCTTTTCCATTTTCATCCTGGGAAAACCAGTCATTAATATCAATTGCAGGCTCAGCAAAAAATGTCTCACCGCCGCTAGCCTCTAAAGAAACAATAGCTCTTATTATAGCTGCAATACTCTGCTTAGACATATTACCATAGCTAAGGGAGTATTTGTCCGCATTATCAGCTATATGTAAAAGCATAGCCTTTAGATCTTTACAATCTATAAGCAAAAGTTTCTCGTCATCTGCAATCTTAAAGACTATATTTAAAATGTCTGACTGCAGGTTGTTTAACTCTAATATTCTTGAAAGTAGCATAGGACCCATTTCCGAAACCGTAGTTCTTAGTGGTATGCCCTTCTCTTGATAGACATCCCAAAAAGTAACTGGAAAAGAATCTAAGCAAAAACCATATTTCTCAAGTCCCAATTTATCTACTCTATTCTTGATATTATCTGACATTTCACCAAGATATGATAACCCTGCCAAATCCCCTTTGGCATCCGCTAAAAACACCGGAACACCAAGTTCACTGAAAGATTCGGCAAGCACCTTTAGGGTTACTGTCTTTCCTGTTCCTGTAGCTCCTGCTATTAGACCATGTCTATTAGCCATTTCAGGAAAAATGTAAACCTCTTTATCATTGGCTTTACCTATCAAAATTTTATCTTCATATAACACTTCAAATTCCCCCTTGTTAATTTAAACTAACTTAATTATCTCAAATTATTATCTTAATAACAAGGTTTTATTTCACGCACTATACTTCTATCTATTCCATTCGCATCTTAATGTTATAATTTTATCAGTCTTTGTGATTATTTTAACGATACTATTTAAATAAAAACCATAGTGGTCACATATGTAGCCACTATGGCCTTATATTTATAATTTATGCAGTAAATCTTATATCTTACTTATCGTTAGCAGCAACTACACCTGGTAATTCCTTACCTTCAAGGAATTCAAGAGAAGCTCCACCACCTGTTGAGATGTGAGTCATCTTGTCACCAAATCCTAAATTATTAACAGCAGCAGCTGAATCACCACCACCGATGATTGTTGTTGCATCCTTTAAGTTTGCAAGAGCTTCAGCAACAGCTACAGTACCCTTTGCAAAGTTATCGAATTCGAATACACCCATAGGTCCATTCCAAACAACTGTCTTAGCATCCTTAAGAGCATCCTTGTATAATTCGCAAGTCTTTGGTCCAATATCCATACCCATATCGTCTGCTTCCTGATGTCCAGCTTCAACAATCTTTGAAGGAGTATCATTAGCAAATTCCTTAGTTGTTACTGTATCGATAGGAATTAATAACTTAACGCCCTTAGCTTCAGCCTTAGCCATCATTTCCTTAGCATAATCAAGATAATCATCTTCTACTAATGACTTACCAACTGAGCCACCCTTAGCCTTCTGGAAAGTATATGACATACCACCACCGATGATAAGAGTATCAACCTTATCAAGAAGGTTATTAATAACTGGAATCTTTGATGATACCTTTGAACCACCTAAGATAGCTACGAAAGGTCTAACTGGATTATTTACAGCATTACCAAGGAAGTCAATTTCCTTCTGCATAAGGTAACCAACAACAGCTGTATCAACAAACTGTGTAACACCAACATTTGAGCAATGAGCTCTATGAGCTGTACCGAAAGCATCATTAACAAATACATCAGCAATTGAAGCTAAGTCCTTAGAGAAAGCTTCACCATTCTTTGTTTCTTCTGCTCTAAATCTTGTATTCTCAAGTAAAATGATATCGCCATCGTTCATTGCTTCAACAGCAGCCTTAGCATTATCGCCAACTACAGTATCATCAGCAGCAAACTTTACTTCTTTACCAAGTAATTCTGTTAATCTCTTAGCAACTGGTGCTAAAGAAAATGCAGCATCTGGTCCCTTTGGCTTACCTAAGTGTGAGCAAAGAATAACCTTACCACCATCTGAAACTAACTTCTTGATTGTTGGAAGAGCAGCTACAAGACGTGTCTCATCAGTAATCTTATCCCCATCTAATGGTACATTAAAATCACATCTTACTAAAACTCTCTTACCCTTAACGTTGATATCATCAACAGACTTCTTATTTAGCATATTATTTTCCTCCATTATAGAAAATGATTCTGTAATTGAGCTACAGACCAATTAACACCCAAACCTTGATGTTTGATGGTCTATATCCCAATTACATCTTTTTTAAAAAAACCGGAGAACGCTATTAATAGAATTCTCCGGTTTTAATTTTTACAACTATAAATCAATAAAATTATTGATTACTTATTCTAATTAACCTAATTCTAAATTAACCTAATTCAGCGAAGTACTTGATTGTTCTAACCATCTGGCTTGTGTATGAATTTTCATTATCATACCAAGAAACAACCTGTACCTGGTATGTTGTGTCATCAATCTTAGATACCATTGTCTGTGTAGCATCGAATAATGAACCAAATCTCATACCAACGATATCGCTAGATACGATTAATTCTGTATTGTAACCGAATGATTCTGTTGCAGCAGCCTTCATAGCAGCATTGATAGAATCAACTGTTACTTCCTTATCAGACTTAACTACAGCGATAAGGATTGTTGTAGAACCTGTAGGTGTAGGAACTCTCTGAGCAGCTCCGATTAACTTACCGTTAAGTTCTGGAATAACTAAACCGATTGCCTTAGCAGCACCTGTTGAGTTAGGAACGATATTAGCAGCACCTGCTCTAGATCTTCTTAAGTCACCCTTTCTCTGAGGACCATCAAGGATCATCTGATCACCTGTGTAAGCATGAATTGTTGTCATGATACCAGACTGAATTGGAGCAAACTTGTTAAGAGCATCAGCCATAGGAGCTAAGCAGTTTGTTGTACAAGAAGCTGCTGAAATAATCTTATCATCCTTTGTTAATGTTTCATGGTTTACATTGTAAACGATTGTAGGAAGGTCATTACCAGCTGGAGCTGAAATTACAACCTTCTTAGCACCAGCATTGATATGAGCCTGTGCCTTAGCCTTTGATGTATAGAAACCTGAACACTCAAGAACTACATCTACACCAATTTCTCCCCATGGGCAGTTGTTAGCATCTGGTTCCTTGTAGATCTTAATTGTCTTACCCTTTACTGTAATTGTACCAGCCTCATCATCAGCTGTTACGTCATCTTCATGACCAAGCTCTACATATCTACCCTGTGAAGTATCATACTTTAAAAGGTGAGCAAGCATTGAAGGTGTTGTTAAATCGTTGATTGCTACTACTTCGTATCCTTCTGCACCGAACATCTGTCTGAATGCAAGTCTACCGATACGGCCAAATCCGTTAATAGCTACTTTTACTGACATAAATTGAATCCTCCTAAAAGTGATTTTACATTGAATTTTAGTTTGTTAAAAAATCAACTATTAGTTATTTTACATAAATTTTGTTTAAATATCAAGTGGTTGTCGTTTTAATTTTCACAATTCTAAAAATTTAGCAACAAACAACTAATATTTAATTTAAACCTTGTTTAAATTGCTAAAAAACCCTTGTATACAGTATGCTTTATACATATTTTAGAGTACTAAAATAAGGTTATTAGTTTCTTTTTGTTAAAAACATATAGGAAATTTTGCCCAATGCCAATTTTTTAACCTTCTAAAAACTCAAACTACAACAAAAATAATCATCTTACTAAATTTCATAAAATTCCGCTTTTCTATCCTTAAAAACGGAATAATATTTAAATCCTAATTCTTTTAGCATATTATAAACTCGATCAAATTCATATCCTAAATAATCAACACTATGAGAATCAGAACCTACGGTAATTATCTCACCTCCTAGTTCTTTATACAATTTCACTATATTAATATCAGGATTAGGATTTTTAAGACCATATTTAAGGCCCGCTGTATTAACCTCAATTCCCTTACCCTGATAAATTAATGACTTTAAAATCTCACAAAAATAGTCATAATAATCTTTCCAGTTATAATTTACATCCTTTTCTGGGGCATATCGAATTATATAGTCTAAATGACCGTAAATATCGAAGTTGTGGCAAGTTTTTATATTTTCCATAATACTCTCATAATACTTTATAATAGTATCCTTTACTGCCCTGCCTTCCCAGTAACTTGGATAGTAAGGATCTTCTCCTTCCACCAAATGAGATGAGCCAATAATAAAATCTAGCTTATTCTCAGGATCATATGAATCCACACGGCTAGCCACTGATTTCATAAGTCCCTGCTCAACTCCAACTCTTATATCAAAGGAACCTCTAAACTCCTCCTTAAGCTTTAGCATATAGTCTAAATATGCCTTAAAATCCAAATCAAAAACCACTTTTCCATCCTCAAGTGGAAAGTCATAGTCATTGTGATCTGTAAAGCAAATGCCCTTCATGCCCTTTTCTTTTGCTAACTTAATATAGGCTCTTGGGTCTGCCTCTGAATCTGAGCTAAATCTAGTATGTAGGTGGCTATCAAAACTTATCATATTAATTTTTCCTTCTCTTTATATTTATACTTTTATAATAGCCTTTATGACATCATATGGCAATTATAAGTTTGATATTTTAACGCCAAAAAAGCACAACCGGGAGGAGGTTGTGCTTTTTCCACTGTAATTAATAGTGCCGCAATCACTATTAAAAACTGTATATTAAGTTGTTCACTACTTAATGTAACTTTATTATAGCAAATATATATATACTTGCAATAGTACTTTTGCCCTATTTTTATAATTTTCTTTAATTTTAGTAGGTATGACATTTAGAATAGTTACTAAACAAGCAGTAAAATAGCCCTTTCTAGGAATTTCACTTTCTAGAAAGGGCTTTAAAAATTTTTATTTGTTATTATAACTTTAGTGTAAAGAATTAAGCTCTTGTTGTATCAATTCTTTCTCTTAAGTCATTCTCTTTTTTGTTAACATCATACTTTCTTGTGTATTCATCAAAGATAAGCATGTATTCGTCATCCTTTAATTCCTTGACGCTCTTTAAATAGCTATGAGATGCGATTTCTGAATCTTCGATCTCAATCATAGCAACTGCTATATTAGAACAGTGAGCACCAATTCTTTCCATGTTAGTTAATAAATCGTTAAAGGCAAATCCCTGGTTATAAGTACAAATACCCTTACTTAATCTAACAATGTGTCGAGTCTTTAACTCATTACATAGAATTGTAATGTGTTCTCTTAAAGGCTCTACTCTTCTTGCAAGTAATACATCGTCATTTGTAAAGGCTGTCTCTGTAATTTCAACGATTTCAAGAACCGCTGCACGTAATACACTAACTTCATACTCAGCATAGTCAGAAAAGCTTGTCTTCTTCTCGTGAAGTTCTAAGGCTACCTTTGAAAGGTTAACAGCATGATCACCTAATCTTTCAAAATCACCGATAGTATGTAAGAACTTAGTTACCTGCTTTGTCTGTGCAGGAGAAAGAGATGTACCTGTTAACTTCATAAGATAGTTACCTAACTTATCTTCGTATTTATCAATTACATTTTCCTTTTCCTGAATAACCTTATATCTTTCATCAGAGTAGTTGTTCATAAGCTCAACTGCTCTTAAAATATTCTTTCTTGACTTTCTTGCCATACCATTAATAGCTTCATGTGACTGATTAATAGCTAAATCAGGGTATGCTAAGAATCTTTCTTCAAGTAATTCAAAGTCAGCCGAATCATCTGCATCTTCTGGATTATCCTTAATAAGACGATGAACTAACTTATCAATGTACTTAATGAATGGGAATAACATAACAACTGTTGCTACTCTAAATATTGTATTAAGCATAGCAATTGTCACTGGTCTCATAGCCATATCCATAAATGGGAATCCACCAATTACAAAATTAATTGAGTAAACAACAATCGACCAAAAAATCATACCAAATAAGTCGTTAATTAAGTAAACAAGGGCTACTCTCTTACCATTCTTGCTACTTCCAATACTTGAAAGTAAAACTGGAGCTGCGGCACCAACACCAATACCCATTGTAATTGGGAATGCTGCTGCAAATGTAATGCCACCTGTTACTGAAAGCGCCTGTAAGATACCTACTGAAGCCGAAGCACTCTGTAAAATAGCAGTAAATACAATACCAACTAAAATACCAAGAGCTGGGTTTTTAAACATTGTAAGTAAGCTTACAAAAGCTGGGCTTGATTTAAGTGGAGATACGGCAGAACTCATTGTCTGCATACCAACCATAAGGATTGCGAAACCAAGCATGATATCGCCAACATTTTTATAAGTATTCTTCTTAACAAATGTCTTAAAGATAATGCCTATAATAGCTACGATAGCTGAAATAGTTGCTGTTGAAAGAAGTGAAGCAATACCGCTTACTCCATCGATATATGACAAACAAAGTATCCAACCTGTAATACTTGTTCCTATATTAGCACCCATGATAATACCAATACCCTGAGCTACCTTCATCATTCCTGAATTTACAAAACCAACAACCATAACTGATGTTGCTGATGATGACTGAATTACCGCTGTTACAACAGCGCCTAATAAAACTCCCTTAATTGGAGTATTTGTTAACTTATAAAGGGTAGTTTCTAACTTATTACCCGCCACACGCTTTAAGCCATCGCCCATGACTGACATTCCATATAAAAATAATGCAACGCCAAGAAGCAATGAAAGCACAATAGAAATAACTTCCATATCTTATTCCTTCACACTAAATCCTTTCTTTTCTTAGTCCTAAACAATAATAACTTAAAAACACTAGTAACATCAAGCATTTTATTCAAATAAGATTATATTTAATCAGAATAAATCAAACTTTAACTAATGTTTATAAGGCTCTGTTTCTAGTATAGAAGGAGCACTATCCCACTCTTCTAACCTTGCATCGTACTGATCTTTCAACCAATTTATAAGTTCTAGACGACCCTCTTCGCTATAGTCAAACTCCTTAGAACTTATCTTTTCTTTAGGAACACTACATGAGGCATAAGGTCCCTGCCAAACATTACCTCTTAAGATAAAATCTGGCTTTTCGCCATCTCTTTCAATGAGATAACGCATGCCTCCATGCTGCCCACTATATTTTCCACCATAGGCAAAAAAATTAAAGGGCATAATTTCATTTTCATCTAGCATATCTTTGTTTCTCCAAAATATAGTTTTAGCACATATTTATTATATCAAACTATTTTCTATACTAAAAGATTTCTTATGATGAAAATTTTGTGTTTAGTTTGGCCTATATTAACTAATTAGTCTATTGAAAATGTTTCTAAATAGGTAAAAGGCGACGCACAGACTAAGTTTATCTCCATTATTTACACTTATATCCATGCATCGCCTTTTTATAAAAAAGACTCAAGTTATCGAATATTAAATTCGTCAATCAGAGCATTTAAGCCCTGTGACTGAGCTGATAGGTCACCAGAAACCTGGCTAGCCTGTACAGCTGTGGCAGAATTTACATTTACAACACTAGAAATCTGCTCGATACCAATGTTGATTTCCTTCATGCTTGATGCCTGCGCATTAGCTCTATCCTTAGAAGCCTTCATCATTTCAGCAACTGCAGATACAGACTCCTGTACCTTCTTTAAGGCAAGAGTAGTCTCCTCAACCGCTGCATTACCTGTCTTAATTTCATTCATTGTATCATCAATAAGCTTGTGAGTATTCTTTGCTGCTGTAGAACTTTCATTAGCAAGTTCACTAATTTCTTGAGCTACAACTGCAAAGCCACGTCCAGCCTCACCTGCACGAGCTGCCTCAATACTAGCATTTAATGATAAAAGGGCTGTCTGAGAAGCAATACTTTCAATAGTACTTGTGATCTTCTCAATTTCACTAGAAGCAATTGTAATTCGCTCCATAGCCTTTGTAACGCCACTCATCTTTTCTGTACCAGTCTCTACATCCTTTACAACAATGCTTGCTGACTTCATAGATTCAACTGCATCCTTTGCAAGAAGTTCCGTCTGTTCTGTAACAAGTTCAACAGAGGCTGTAAGCTCTTCTACAGCTGCTGCCTGGCTTGAAGTACCTTCCGATAAGTTAACAGATACATCCTGAAGATTTGCTGCACCGTCTGATACGCTAGCACTGGCCTCTTTTACATTTTTCAAAGTACTAGAAAGCTTATTAGAAATATCTATAAAGGCTGCGTTAATAGCCTTGTAATCTGCAATATAAAGCTCTGGATTTGAGCTACCACTTCTAAAGTCGCCCCCTGCCATCTTATCGGCAGTTCTAATAATATCCTCAGTAATTGACTTAATAACCTCTGTAGCCTTCTCTAAGTCTCTTGCCATGGCTCCAAGCTCATCCTCGGAATCACATTGAATATCAATGTTAATATATCCATCTGCCATATCCTTAGCCGCCTTTGAAATCTCCATAGACGGAGACAAAATGCTATCATTAAGGACCTTACTTGACATATTAACAAATATAACTGCTATCACAATAAATAAAACAGAAACTACAAGTAAGACAATTGTTGCAATCAAAGATGTTCTAAAAGCCTTCCAAGCTGTGTCAAAACTATCAGAAGAAATAGTCTTTAAATCTGATGCCATAGTCTTTACTGCAGAATTTACATCTTCATTTATAAACTTGTAAATGTCTGCCTCATTAGACATTCCCGTTGTTGTAAGCTCTCCTTCAGCAAAAAGTGCAGTAAGTTCACTAGTTAAAGTGCCTAAGGTCTTAATATCCTTTCTTACAGCTTCAATATTTTCATCATTATCATAAACATCTTCTAGGTCAGATAAAAATGTGTCTAACTCTGATATTTTTTCCTCACAGCCATCTAAATGACTATTTAGGTCTTCTTCGGTTCGATCAGAAAGTGCCCACCAGGCATTCTTTAAATAAGCCTGAATGTCAATTCTTAACTCGCCCTGAAGATTGTCTTGCTTATAATACTTATTATACATAGTATAGGTACTACCTAAAGAATAAAACGTTGTAATAAGAAGTATTATAATCGGTAAACCAAGATAGATGTAAAGATTTTTGAAAATGTATTTAAACTTATCAGCCACCTTCATCTTCTTAAGTTTTCCAGCCATTGAATCTTTAAAGTTCATATGCAAAAAACCTCCAATTCCTAATATTCAGTTATACACGATATTGTTAAAGTAATAATACCACATTATGCATATATTCGCAATGCTATAACAGTAAATTTAACAACTAAAATAACTTATAAAAGAATTGGAGGTTGTACCCCGACTGAGTTAAAAATTATTATTTGACTTATGCATCAGATCTAGCAAAAGAATTCTTCATACCGCAACTTGCTGTATAAAGCACCTTATCAAGGGCATCATCTGTCTCTTTTTTAAGCATCTCTGCAATAGCATCATTGCAGTTAGCAAGCTTTCTAGATACATTTGCAAAATCCTTAGATAATAATTCCTTATCGAAGGCATTAATCATCTCGTGGCCCTTAGAGTGTACCTTATTCTGGTAGCGCTCAATGTGAATAGCTGTTGTATTGTAGTGAGCATCAGCCATTGCGCCAATAAGTCTAGATGACCAATAGTAATTATCTGTTGAAACTCTAGCAGTTGTGTTAGCTAGATAATCTGGTGTTCTATTAACATTTGCATAGAAAGGTGCTGAAACATTAAAAGCATTAGAACCCACTGAAATCCACTCTAGTGCCATAAATTCCTTTGGCATATATGGACGAAGCTGAGTAATAGCAAGGAAATTGTTTCTGCTAATACCGATTGGTCTATACTTACCCTTATTAGTAAGGTCACCAGTCTTGCCATATGGATTATATGGTGTTCCCTGATAATATGAAGATAAGACGTACTTTACATCCTCAATTGTAATCTTCTTTTCAGGAACAAAGCTCCATGGAATATCATCAGACTCAGGTGTGTAATCTGCACCCTCACCATCCCATGTGTAAGTTGTAGGATTTAAGTAACGAGCCATAAACCAAGCTCTAGGTGTGTTATAAGTGTGGTCTGAATCATCATGAGAACCAAGAGCTGCTCTAATATCAAAAGCCTTATCCTCTTCAATCTTATAACCTTCATCATGCATGCCAAGGTCTAGATGATTATCCTTAATGAAATCAAGCATATCCTTAGAGCACATGTGATTTTCCTTCTTTGAAAATGCATCTACAAAGTCAAAGAAATCAATACCCTGCTGGTTTGGCATAACCACGTAGGCATCATCTGGAACTCTCTTTGCAATCCAGTGATGACCGCCAATAGTCTCAAGCCACCAAACTTCGTCTTTATCCTGAAAGCCCACACCATTCATCTCATAAGTACCATATTCCTCAAGAAGGGATGCGAAACGAAGCACGCCCTCTCTTGCTGACTTAATGTATGGAAGCACGATTGTAAGCATATCCTCTTCGCCAAAACCGTCCTTTACAAGTGGATCAGCACCAAGAACTCTTGGATTACTAGTGATTGTCTCTGTTTCTGACATAGCCACATTTAATTCGTTAATACCTGCCTCGCCCCAGATACCTTCATTGTCAATTGCATTAGGCATTGCTGTGTATCTAAGAGGGTTTGCTGGTAATTTAATCTTAAACTTTGAAAGCACTGATCTATAAGATCTAGGCTGCTTTCCCTTATTTACTGATATAAATTTCTTGGCTGTAAATTCACCAGATGGTGAGTCTTCATTACGAGCCATTAAAGTAGAACCATCATAAGATGCGTTCTTACCTACTAAAATTGTTGTACAAGCCATTTTATTCTCCTTCCAAGCCTAGTAATGTGTTTCGCTTAAATTATATGCCTTACTTTAGCTCTCGTCTAGCTTGCTAATGATTTATTTTATGCAATCTTTATTCTTTCTTGAAATATCATAAGCTATTTCAGTTAATTCTTCCTTTGTAATTGTAAAAGGTGCCACTGAAAGCTTAGCCTTATTATTAAATAAATCATTAACTGTATTATCTAGCTCTTTATTTAGCTTAGCCTCTTCCACTTCTACTTTTTCACATACTAGTGCATATAGTTTTTCAAACTCTTCAACAGAGGCAATTCCTGCAGTGTTGAGGATAAAATTAACCTCAGCTTCGCCTACTGTGCTAAATTTATTGTTCAAATTTGTTTTGAAATAATCAGATAACTCCTGTGAAAGACATGTCCATTTTTTACAAGCTATCTTTAAATAGCCCGCAAGAAAATATCCACAAGCTCTACCATGCTCCACGCCTAAATTATAAGTAAATGCATAGCTAAGACCGTGTGGAATTGCAGTACCAGTTTGAGCGATTGCCATACCTGCATATGTAGATGTACGAAGCAAGTTAAAATAATCGCTAAGTTCAGGCTTTTTCTCACCCTTAACTACTGGCAATACATTTTTAAAAGAACTAAGACCATCAAGACATACAATTCTAGAATAAATAGTTGCATTGTTGTTTACATAGCTCTCCACTAAATGACAAAAGGCATCCATTGCAGTGTTTTTAAGAACCTTTGGGCTAAGACTTTCTAAATATTTTCCATCAAGTAAAGCGATGTCACCAAAGATCTTAAAGCTAATTGACTGCTTTGTCTTAATATCATTTCTTGTAAGCACCGAAACTCCTGTAACCTCTGAGCCTGTTCCACAAGTTGTAGGAATTAGGCATAAAGGTAGGTGACTATCGTCGCCGCCTGCTCTAAATAAATATGAGGAATCCTCCTCTGGATGCTTTAACATAAGTGCAATTGCCTTTGCTGCATCAAGAGGTGAGCCGCCGCCAATAGCCACCACAAAGTCTACATTTTCATTCTTTGCAAAATCCACTGCCTCCATAACGGTCTCAACTAGTGGATTTTCTTCTATCTTATTAAAATGTATATAAGAAATATTATATTCATCAAGTGCCGCTATTACATCATCTAAGCTACCATTAGCCTTAGCTGAATGCTTACCTGTAACAATTAATGCTTTGCTACCAAGTTTAGCTATTTCTCCCGCTTTTTTTCTAACTACATCTGTCTCTTCAAAAACCTTTACAGGCATATAATAAGTTGCCATAATGTCTCCCTAATCAATCTTTATATTGACCTTTCGAAATGTAATTCTCTCCTGATATTGCGGAATTGTAAGAACCAACACTCCTCCAGCCTTTTGTTCTAGCCTACAACCATCTGGAAGTAAATCGTTACTAGTTTGAACTAAAGCATCTGACACAGATAAATTAGTCTTATCAATTATTACCTCACTAGCTAAAATCTCACTTGGGGAATAATTGTAAAACTCTGTTATCTCCTTTAGCTCAACTTCCTTTGAACCTCCATATAAATCTGTAATTGCCGGCTGAATATTATAATAATAGCCCTCTTGATTTTTATCAAGTTTAATAGCCGCTAGCGCAAGTAAATTTACAATTCTTTCGCATTCCGCATCAACAATAAAAGATTCATCGATTAAGTTTAGCTTTGTATAGCCTGAATTTGTTAAGATTTCAAAGTCGTTGTAGCCAGCAATATAGATTCCATCAATGCTGTCTAAATCTAGAGCGTCTATACTAGTCTCATTATCTGGACTATAAATAGTTCCCTCATCTGCTGCCACCTGTATCTTTGATTCTGTCTCCTCTTCAGAAATTCCAACACATGTGGTTTTAAAATAAGCCATAGCAAATGTTGCAAAAAGCACCACTGCAGCAATTAGTAAAAGCATGAAAGTCTTATTGCTCTTAGAAATTGGTTTAGAATCTCTAATCTCCATAATAACTCCTCCAAACGTATATCGATATTAAATTTTATCACCCTATGTGTATATTTTAACAAATTTAAGGGTGTGAGGCAAGGGGGGTGAGGTAAGGGGGAGTGACCCGGGGGTACGCCTGGCGCTCACATAACTTTTTGAAGGACACGCTCCCGCTAAGCTAACCGCGTAGCAGTAGATAAGGCTTTCCATTGCCCTACGGGCTCGGAAAGCCTAACTACTGACGCGGTTAGAATTGTCTTCAAAAAGTCAGTGAGCTTCAGGCTTACGACCCTAGCTTACTCCCCCTCGCCCCACTACGGCGAGATGCACTAGCGGTTGGCTACTGTGGAGAGTGAGAGAGTTTAGATGCCGGGAGGTGTAAAAATTATGCAATGTTTGGATAATAAGAATGGAAAAACGGTGTGGCGGTTGTACCGACCCCCAAAAGTTAGACCTAAAAATCTAACGATTGGGAGGTCGATATTTTTATGGCTAAATATAGTTTTGAATTTAAAAAACAATTAGTTTCTGAATATCTTAGTGGAAGAATTGGTGGGGATTCTCTCGCTCGAAAGTATGGTATTAATCGAAGCCAGTTATGGTTTTGGATAAATACATACAAAAAATTCGGAGATGAAGGATTAAAGAGATCTCAAAAAAAGAAAAATACTCTTTTGAAAAGAAACTTTTTGTTGTAGAGTTATACTTATCAAGTGAAATCTCGTATCAGGATTTAGCTCTGCAAGAAGGAATTACTAATCCAAGTATGATTACAAACTGGGTTAATCGCTTTCGCATTTCTGGTCCTGATGCTTTGAGACCACACAAAAAGGGGCGGAAGAAAACATTGGACAAATCTAAGATAAATAATAAATCTCAAGAAGTAGAAGAAAAAACAATTGATACCAGTGCTGAGCATGTAAAAGAATTGGAAGATGAGCTTCTTAAGTTAAGAATCGAAAATGCTTTTTTAAAAGAACTGAGGAGGCTGCGTTTAGAGGACGAGGCAAAAATGAGAGAACGGCGCTCGTCATCAACAGCCTCCGAGGAGAATTCAGACTAAAAGACCTTCTCTCTTATACCGGAATGCCTAAAGCAACATACATGTATTGGCAAAAAAGATTTGATAGAGAAAATCCAGACAAAGAAATTGAAGAAAAGATGTTGGAGATTCGAAAGGTTAATAAGGATTATGGTTATCGCCGAATGTTAGGAGAGCTTAAAAATCAGGGATACTGTATCAACAAAAAGAAAGTACAAAGAATTATGCAAAAACTTGATTTACAGGTCACTTCATTCACTCGAAAAAGCCGTAAGTATAGTTCTTATAAAGGTAAGGTTGGAACTGTCGCACCTAACAGAATACGTAGACGTTTTAATACAAATATACCACATCAAAAGATTACAACGGATACAACTGAATTCAAGTATTATGAAGTTGATGAAAAAGGTCATATGAACATGCATAAACTATATCTGGATCCATTTATGGATATGTGTAATGGTGAAATACTAAGTTACGGAATTGACAAGACTCCTTCAGCTAAGAATGTAATGGACGCATTGGACAAGGCTATTGAAATTACTTCAGACTGCCCTTATAGAAGAACCTTTCATTCTGATCAAGGCTGGGCTTACCAGATGAAGGCATACTCTTACAGATTAAAGGAAGAACGAATCTTCCAAAGCATGTCCAGAAAAGGAAATTGCCACGATAACTCAGTTATGGAAAACTTCTTTGGGCTACTAAAACAAGAAATCTATTATGGTGTTGTTTATTACAGTTATGAAGAATTAAAATCAGAAATCGAGCGATATATAAAGTATTATAATGAACAAAGAATTAAAGAGAAACTAGGATGGATGAGTCCTGTTCAATACAGGCTTAGCCTCTTGGCTGCATAAAAACAGCGTAGCAGCCAAAAACTGCTACGCTTAAAAAGTCTAACTTTTGGGGGTCACCTCAGGTGCCCCACTGGTTTTTCCTTTTTTTGAGAGGGTGCTGCCGGATGGCTTATGACTTACGACGGAAGTTTTCGTATCTTATGTTTAGAAAATTGGGTAAAAAAATGGTGGAGCTTTGCTCCACCTATTTTTTCATATAATGCCTCACGGCTTATTTTAGTATGCACAATTTGGGCATGCCTGGAAATTTGCGATTTCCTTTACTGATGATTCCCAAATTTTATTGCAATTTGTACACTGAGCTTTGAAAAGGCCATTGTTTAACACTTTCTTTACCTTAACCTTGCCCTTTGTGTTTCTTATAACATTAAAATAAAGGTTCTTGTCCCATTCGTCTGTCATTTCTGACTTTTTCTTTAAAGAACCGCAATTTGTACAGACACGTCCTTTGTTAATAATTACATTAACTTCGTCATCGTAGATTTCACCACATCTTTTACATTTAACCTGAATGTACTTGTTACCATTCTCGTACTTTACAAGGTCAAATCCCAAATATTCTAGTCTAGAACCTAATCTTTTTCTAACTGGTGATTCACTCATAACCGTCTCTCCTTCTATTTCTATATCATTTCATACTTATAAGCGATTTTGTCGCACAAGAAGTTATTTTAACAGAAAATAGTTGGACTGTTAATAATATTATTAGTATAGAAGAGTCGAAGCTAGATTTCATGGGACTTTCCAAATTTATTTTTTTAGAAAATGTCTTTTTATGACAATTTATCTAGCTCATATGGTGTCTGCTGGTATACATAATAATTTAACCAATTTGTGTAAAGGTTATTTGCGTGACTCCTCCAAGATAGGATTGGCTTTCTATTGCAGTCATCATCAGGATAGTAATTTACCGGAAGGGCAGGATCTATGCCTTTTTCCAAATCTCTTTTATATTCCTGATCTAGAGTGTATCTATCATATTCTGGATGGCCCATAATAAAAATCTGCTTGCCATCTTCTGTCATAACGATATAGATTCCAGCTTCTTCTGAGTCTGCAAGTACCATCAATTCTTTATTTTTAAGGATATCTTGTCTTGAGGCTTCTGTATATCTTGAATGTGGTGCCATGAAAATGTCATCAAAGCCGCGCACCAAAGGCTCTTTACGGTTCATTACCTTGTGCTTATAAATACCTGATAACTTATTTTCAAATTCCACCTTACCAACTCCAAAGTGGTAGTAAAGTCCGGCCTGTGCGCCCCAACAAATATGAAGGGTTGAAGTTACATGCTTTTTTGACCATTCCATAATTTCAGTAAGCTCTTCCCAGTAGTTAACCTCGTCAAATTCAAGCTTTTCCACTGGTGCCCCTGTAATAATCATTCCATCAAAGTTGCGGTTTTTGATTTCAGAAAATGTCTGATAGAATTTACGTAAATGCGAAGCCGATGTATTCTTTGACACATGACTTTCTAATTGTAAAAATGTGACATCTAACTGAAGTGGTGTATTAGACATAGAACGAAGTAGCTGTAATTCTGTATCTTGCTTAATTGGCATAAGATTAAGAATCAAAATTTCAAGAGCTCTGAAATCCTGAGATAGGGCTCTATCCTCGTCCATGACGAATATATTTTCTTCCTCTAATTCTAACCTTGCAGGCAGGTCGTTAGCGATTTTTACTGGCATAATATTTTCCTCCTAAACTAACTTCTAGTAACTAAGCTGCACATTGTAAAGCGGACATTCGGAATCCGCTTCGCTACTTCCTTATGAAAGAAGGTCCTCTCTTCCAATAAGCTTAATGAATTCCTCCTCAGTAATAACTGGAATTCCTAGCTTAGCTGCTGTTTTATTTTTAGCTGACTGAGACTTAGAATCGTTATTAATTAAATAATTTGTCTTTGAAGTAACAGAGCCTGTAACCTTGCCACCTAGAGACTCTACAAGATCCTTGACTGCATTTCTATTAGGGAAAATGTTAACAGTACCAGTTACTACTAGCACCTTGCCCTCTAGAATATTTGAAGTCTGAGTTTCCTGCATCTCTTCTAATTCTAACTCAGCTAATAAGCGATTAAATAGGTCTAAATTCTTCTCCTCCTTAAAGAAGTCCACTAAAGAAGCTGCAATGATTTCCCCAACACCGTCAATGTCAGTTAATCTCTTTACTGTAGCATTTAAAATGTTTTCAATAGTCTCCTTGTTATTCTCGCCCTTTAAGGATTTAACCATCATCTTAGCATTTGATAAACCAATGTTATCAATACCAAGTCCATAGATTACTCTAACTAAATTTGTCTTTCTTGAATTGTTCACGGCTTCTATTAGATTATTATATGACTTTTGACCAAAACCTTCCATAGTAATAATCTCATCTGCATGTCTTTCAAGATGGTATAAGTCTACAAAATCATGAATAAAGCCTCTTCCAATAAACTTCTCAAGAGTAGCCTCAGATAAGCCATCAATATTCATGGCATCACGGCTTACAAAATGTGTAAATCTACCTACATGCTTTGCCTGACAATCAGGATTCATGCAATATAAAGACTTAACCTCATTAATTGATTTGATCTTAGTCTCCCCACCACATACCGGGCACTTACTTGGAA
The DNA here is from genome assembly GCF_016290755.1 of Lachnospira sp. Lineage (NCBI taxonomy): Bacteria > Bacillati > Bacillota > Clostridia > Lachnospirales > Lachnospiraceae > Lachnospira > Lachnospira sp. Next base: position 7,386 of record NZ_JAEEVD010000009.1, on the reverse strand, counting down.
TCTCAAGCTTAGAACTTCTTGTAAGATTCTTAGCAATCTGAGGAATAATCATATTAGCCTTAAAGACTTCAATCTCATCTCCAATACCAAGTTCTAAACTCTCCATAACACTAATATTATGAACACTTGCTCTAGAAACATTAGTACCTTCAAGTTCTACTGTATCAAAAATTGCAACAGGGTTTAGTAGACCTGTTCTTGAAGCACTCCACTCAATCTCACGTAAATTTGTCTTTGCAGTCTCATCAGACCACTTAAAAGCCATGGAATTTCTAGGGAACTTCGCTGTTCTACCAAGAGAATTTCCATAGGCAATATCATCATAAAGAATAACAAGACCATCCGATGGGAAATCATTTGTCTTAATAGTATCTGCAAACCACTGGATGCTATCAAGTATAGTTTCCTTTGTAACCATCTTGTATTCCACCACGTCAAAGCCAAGACTCTTTAACCATTCAAACTGGCATTTTCTAGAATTTTGAAAATCTACATCATTGGCAGAAACTAAGTTAAAGGCTCTAAACTGCACGTTTCTTTCCTTTGTAATCTTGTTATTTAGCTGTCTTACTGAACCTGAACATAGATTTCTTGGGTTCTTATATTTAGCATCTGCCTCAGGAATCTGCTCGTTGATTCTTTCAAAATCTGAGTAAGAAATAATTGCCTCACCACGAAGCACTAGCTTTCCCTTGTAAGGAATATTTAGAGGTATATTTTTAAAAACCTTAGCATTATTAGTAATGATTTCGCCAATCTCACCGTTTCCACGAGTTACTGCCTTGCTAAGCTCACCATTCTCGTAAGTTAAAACGATAGTAAGGCCATCAAGTTTCCAAGAAAGGACACCTAGATTATCACCAAGCCAGTCTCTAAGAGCTTCTCTTGACTTAGTCTTATCCAAACTAAGCATTGGAGACTCGTGACGCTCTTTTGGAAGTTCTGAAAGTGTCTCGAAACCTACATTAATTGTTGGGCTATTTGAAAGCACATGACCAGTTTCCTTTTCAAGGGCCACCAACTCATCATAAAGGGCGTCGTATTCAAAATTTGACATTATCTCTGTACCCTTTGAATAGTAGGCTTCCCCCGCCTTATTTAATATCTCAACTAATTCTTTAATTCTATCTAATTTATCCATTATATTTTCTCCCTTATGTCGCATTTTTACAAATCAAAAGTCAACTAATCATCTAAAATCTTATAAAGAGTTTCCTTTTCTTTACCTGTAATCTCCCTATACTCTCCAGTCTTTAAATCTCCTAGATTAATATTAAGGATTCTAAGTCTTTTAAGGCTTGTAACCTTTCTATTGCAGGCCTTGCACATTCTTCGAATCTGTCTGTTTAGGCCCTGAGTAAGAATTATTGTGAAAGTGTGCTCATCCACCTTCTCCACCTTACATTTATTTGTAGTTCTATCTAGTTCTTCTAAGTAGATACCGGAGCGCATTTTCTTTAAAAATGCATCATCCACCTTACCATCAACACTGACAATATACTCTTTCTCATGATGATTAGAAGAACGAAGTAGCTTATCCATCATCTCACCATTATTAGTTAGTAAAATAAGGCCGCATGACTCCTTATCTAGTCGACCCACAGGATAAATTCGTGTCTTATAATTTATAAAATCTACTATATTATCTCCCTGGTCCCTTGCTGTGGTGCAAAGTAGGCCAACAGGTTTATTAAAGGCAATTAATACATCTTCTGTATTTTTACTTGCCACAAGTTTTCCATCTATTTTAATCTCATCTTCATCGCTAACTTTAGTTCCAAGGCTAGCACGTTCGCCGTTTACTAAAATCCTTCCAGCCTCAACTAATCTGTCTGCTTCACGTCTTGAACATACTCCAATGGCACTTAAATATTTATTAATTCGCTCCATCTTGATTCCTTTCTATTTGCAAATGCAAAATACACATGACGGGATTCGAACCCGCGACCTTTCGCTCCGGAGGCAAACGCTCTATCCAGCTGAGCTACATGTGTCGACATACTATTTAATATTACTATATTCTTGCGCTTCTATCAAATTTTTTCATTTATTTTCTACTTGCCAATATGAAAACTTTAGTATATACTACATAAGAATTTTCAAAATTCATTTCTATAATCATTGGTAAAGTTCTTACCACATTTCATTTTTACAAAAAGATAAGAAAAAGGAGAAACTCTATGAAATTATTAAACTACGAAGATTTCACCCAGTCTATTAAGGAGAATCTACAGACACAGTTTGATGAAGATGTGAAGATTAACATCAATCAGGTAACTAAAAACAACAATCTAAAGCTTGACGGCCTTGTAATTATTAGTCCCGGCCAGGTTGTATCCCCAACCATCTATCTAAATCCCCTATACGAAGAATATAAAAGCGGTTTAAGCCTTGATGCTATTACTAAGAAGATTAATGAAACTTACGCTAATGCCAAGGTTCCAGAATTTGCCAAAGAAGCCGATAGATATACGGATTACAATTTTGTTAAGGAACACCTTGCCATTAAGCTTATTAATTACGAAAGAAATAAGGAGACTTTAGAAAACATCCCTCATATCAGAAGGTTAGACCTTGCCCTTGTATTTCTTTGCGTCATTGACAAGGATGATAAGCAGAGCGCTTCTGTACTAATTAAGAATTCCCACCTTAAGTTCTGGAATATTGATACAGACACGCTTTTTGCAGATGCCATTATTAATGCGCCAACATTTTTAAAGCCAAACTGCTACTCCCTATTTAAGACCGTTTATGAAAAGAAGCACATGGAGCTTATGGAGCTAGACGAGGTAAGGCTTGATGATGACGACTTACTAATTCTTACTAATGAAAATAAAGTAAATGGTGCCTCATGTATCTTCTATCCTGGGGTTCTTGAAAAAATCGCTACAAAACTTGATAGTGATCTCTACATTATTCCATCCTCAATTCACGAGGTTTTAATCCTAAGAAAAACTGATAATATCAAAAAAGATGATCTTAATTTCCTAATTAATACAGTTAATCAATCTGAACTTGCTCAAACTGAGATACTCTCAGACAATGTCTATATTTACGACTTCGACGATAAAATACTTACTAAATAAATCTTTTTCCCATTTTATATTGACATTCCTCTCAATCTACTTTAATATATATGAGTATGTTTACATTAGATCGTCCGTGTCCGGCTTTAATGCGAAACAGTTTAAATTCTAAATTATAATTTTTATTAAATGGAGGTGTACGGATTGGCTAACATTAAATCTGCTAAGAAGAGAGTAATTACAAGTCAGGTTAGAGCTGAGAGAAATAAGGCTATTAAGTCTAAGGTTAAGACTTATATTAAGAAGGTAGAAGCTGCTGTTGCTGCTGGTGACAAGGCTGCTGCTGAAGCTGCTCTTACTGTTGCTATTAGCGAGATTTCTAAGGCTACTTCAAAGGGAATTTTCCACAAGAATACAGCTGCTAGAAAAGTATCTCGTATTACAAAGGCTGTTAACACATTAGCTTAATAGACTTGATTAATAATATGATTAATGAAAACCTCGTTGGAGCCCACTCACAACGAGGTTTTTTAAGTCTATTTAAGTCTAATAATCTAAAAAGCCAACATTTTAATCTAAAAGAGCCAAATTATTAAGGTATACGCTATTAATGCACTGCCCTAATAATTTGGCTTTATTTAATTTAATCCTTTAGATTTAATTCTACTTTGATGAATACTTTACAATTGCAAGCTCAACACCCATTCTATCTGAGATTCTACCCTGCTTTGCGCTCTCGTCAATTTCAGCAAAGAATTCAAGGGCATCCTTGATTTCCTCTAGACTAAAGTTTTTAGCCTGGCTTTGATACTTTCCAATAACGAAAGGCGGAAGCTTTAGGGCTGATGCTATCTCTTTATTTGAAAGATGTCTATTAGTTAATTCCTTAGTCTGTAATATTCCATTAAACTGACGAACAATTAAAAATAAAATCTTTAATGGCGCTTCCTTAAGCATTAACAATTCATAGTAAAGGCTAAGGGCTCTTTTTTGATTGTGATTAGCAAGAGCCTCAATCATTTCAAAGATGTGACTCTCTGTCTGGCTTGAAACAATTTCTCTAACCTCATTAATTGTAACCTCTTTACTATCCGCCACATAACCTTCTAGCTTATCAAGCTCCATCTTAATTAATTCCATGTTAGAACCAGTTCTAAAGATAATCTCATCACAAGCCTCAGAAGTAATCTTAATCTGATTTGCTCCAAGTACGGTAACGATCCATTTTTTCAAAACCGCACTTGTCTGAAAGCTCATCTCTGAAACGTAGCCAATGGACTGCACAGCCTTATATAGCTTATTTCTCTTATCTATTTCTTTTTCAACAAATATCAAAACAAGATAGTCTGGCAATTCTTTAATATAATTTGCAAGTTTATCATTAGACTTCTTAAAAAAGCCGCTATTCTCAACAATAATCGTCTTTCTATCACTAAAGAATGGCATTGTATCGCAACTAGAAATTAAATCGTCCACATCAATGGATTCGCCCTCATAATAGACGTAATTCATTGTGTCGTCTCCTACTAAAGCCTGCTTTAACTTTTCCTTATATTGCTTTATTAAATAGGTCTCCTCGCCATATATTAAATAGGCCTTTTTAAATTCCCCAGATTTTATATCCTTAGCAATTTCTTTCATTTAGTCACTCCTAATTATCCATTAATCCCTTCAACTATACCATGTATTAGGGCAAGAATCAAAACTAATCTAAGTATCCCCTTATAGTTAATTTCCCGGAATTCTTAGTATTTATAATAATTTCGCCAATCTTACTTGTAATATAAATTTTAGAATTTATAGCATTTAATTTATCTAAGGTTTCCTCATTTGGATGATGATATCTATTCTTAATGCCACAAGAAATTATACTAAAACTTGGCTTTGTAAAATCAATAAATTCCTTACTTGAGCTTGTCTTTGAGCCGTGATGCCCCACCTTTAAAAGGTTGATATTACTAATATCTACTCCAAAAGCCATAGCATTATCCATTATAGCTTTTTCAGCTAAAGCAGTTGCATCACCAATAGTTAAAGCCTTAAAGTCCCCGTAATTTATTAAAAAGGATGTAGAATAATCATTAGCATCCTCATAATTAAAGTTTTTAATGGGATGCAGGCATGTAATTTTAAAGCCCTTATTCTTTTGAAAATATAAGACATCCCCAGCCTTAATATATTCCAGCTTAATACCTCGCTCCTTTGCTAGTTTTATCATTTTTAGATAATTTTCGTTCTCCTCCAGCTTTTCTACATCCGGAATAACGATTTTCTTTATTTCAAGTCTATCTGCCTTTTCAAGAAGTTCAATTAAACCATTTACGTGATCTGAATCAAAGTGGCTAACCGTTATGGCCTCAAGACTTTTAATTCCTCTATATTTAAGGCTAGGATATATGCGATACTCTCCAACATTTTTAATATCAGTACTACCACCATCAATTAGGAAATTCTTTCCCTCTAAGCTAACTAGCTGGCAATCCCCCTGCCCCACATCAAGGCTAACAATATTAAGGCCTGACAGCTCCTTGTAGTGAAGATTAAGCCCAATTATTATTAGGAAAATGTATGCGCCAAATAGAGTTTTTTGAAAGAAAGAGACATATTTAAATAGAATCTCATCTCTTAGTAGTTTAGCCAAAATTATAATTACCAAAAGGATTAGATAATAAGCAATTACAAATTCTCTTCTTGGAGCCCCCGTTAAAATTATGGAGCCCTTAAAGCTTGTGCTAATCTTCATAAGTAAGCTATAAAAATCTAATATGTAATTTGAACTTCCTGCAAAAAGTAGGGATAAAAATATATTAAAAAGTCCTATGATTCCAGAAAGAAAAGCACTTACCATAAGAAGGCTAAATAGGGGAATTACAATTAAATTAAGTAGTACAGAAAGTAAAGCAACTTCATAATTCATTAGAATAATCACAGGAAGTGTAGCGATTTGAATAGATAGACTAAGGCAAAAGGCTTCACTAAGCTTTCTTTTTATCTTTTGTTTCATATCCTTTTTATTCAATTCTTCTCTTTTAAAAAGCATAAGGATTTTCTCATCATTTATAACTATTGGATAAATAAAGGCGATTGCTGCCATGGATAAAAAGGATAGTAAAAATCCCGTATTAGTTATAACGTAAGGATCATCTACTATTAATATTATCAGGCTTAAAGAAATAGTTGTAATTAAGTCATTAGACCTAGCTAGATTATCTGCAATACAATAAGCGATTAACATAATTACCGCTCTTCTACAGCTAATACCATTATTAGTAATTATTAGATAAGATAGCATAATAAATACAGCTATAATGGCCGCAACTAAATAATCTAGTTTTCTCTTTAGTAGTTTATAAATTGTAAGGCCAAGTAAGGATACATGAAGGGCTGAAATTGAAAGTAGGTGAGCTATTCCACTATCCTTAAAGTCTAGCTTTTGTTGTTCTGTTAAATCTGTTCTTACTCCAAGGGTCATGGCCTTTACAATGGCTGCTTTGTCTTTTGTAAAAATTTTATCGTAAACTCCAATTAAATTCCCCTTTAGTCTAAAAAGTTCTGGGTAAATTCCTGTTTTAGATTTGTCTATTTTTTTCAAATCTAAAATTGTAAAAGATGCCCTTATTCCAAGGGATTTATAATATTCTTCTTGATTATAATTTCCTTCATTTCTACTAGTATTTAGCCTCTTTAATTTACCACTAGCCTCAATATAATCTCCCTCTAAAAGGTCTGTATTAGCCTCTGCATAAACTAGAATTGAAAACTTCTCAGAAACAGTTTTTCCAGAAGCAGTCTTTTCAGAAGCAGTCTTTTCGCTACCATAATCATCAGCATTGTAAACATCTTTATCCACCTCAACCCTTGCATTCATAAGCCTAAAGCTTATTCCGTTTTCCGTCTTGGTGATACAAGTTACGTAACCTGATACATTTGCATTAAGCTCCTCCTTAACTTCTAGATTAGAAATTAACTTAGCTTGGTTTTTGTAAAAATACGACCTAATACTTACAATGGGAATTATTAATAGAATTATTAAATATAGATAAGAGACTTTCTTATACTCCCTTAAAGCTAGAAGTATAAGAAGTCCTGCAATTAGGACAAAAATAGTCAATTCCTGCCCTAGAAATATAGATGTAAATGCAGTTATTAATGCAAAAATAGCTGCAATAAAAATTGGTCTTTCCATAATCTTTCCTATATACTCTCAAACTATAATCTTTTTTTAAATCTAAGAGTAAAGCGGACATTCGGAATCCGCTTCGCTACTTCCTCATGAACGCAGTGGCACTTTGTGCCACCTGTCAGAAGGGGCTTTAACCCCTTCTGACACTAGTAAGCTTTATACCCCCGCTTAAAGCTT
>NZ_JAEEVD010000046.1:0-20543 GCF_016290755.1 Lachnospira sp. | reverse complement strand
TCATCCCTATATAATATTTCTTGCTATACAAATTATATAAAAGGTAAAATAAAGGAAACTTTATGACACAAAACTAAAGGGGCTTTAACATGCCAGCCAGTTGCTATAGATAAAAGTTCGCACATATTTTAATTATATTACTATCAATAGCTTTCTACGTCATGGGTTCATGGCGTTTTTTTATTTGTCTAGTAAATTTATTTTGGTGAAATGAAAACCCACCACTAAGTTTACAAGAAGAATAATAGTCTAAAAGGCAAAAAGTTATATATAGCCTAAAATTCCTTGAAAAATCTTCTATATTTATTACGAAAGATAAGAAAAAGAAAGGAAATTAAAAATATGGATAAGATGGCAATTATAATGGCAACAATGAAAATCGGGTTTGGACTAATTGGTTTAATTACTGTTTTAACCGTAGTCACTTTCTTGATTATAGACAAGTTATCTTGCAAAAGATGCCTTGTTAAAGTAAATATTGAAAAGTAAAAGGAGAAATACAAAAATGATTAAAATGATTATCGCAGGTATTGTAATCTTCTTTATTGTAGATAGTTTCTTTGATAAGAGAAGACATGATAAAGCAATAGAGAAGCAAGTTAAAAAGGAAGAAAAAGCACGAGTTGACGCTATGAAAAGTGCTGGTACTGAATGGGAAAATACAGTTGCTGGTCTAAAGAGATCTGGCGAACATTCAATTAGAAACTTAATTATACCAACAGGTGATAGTATGATAACTACAGAAATCGACATGGTCGAGGTAACACGAAAGGGTATTTTCGTATACGAGTGTAAGCACCTTAAAAACGCTGGTAATGTATATGGCAAAATTGATGATTTGTATTGGGGCGAAATTAGAAACCCTTCAAAGCAAAATGCTTATCACATTAAGAATTTAAAAAAGGTTCTTGGTGACAATCATACATTCTGGAATGTATCGGTAGTTAATTATGTGTTTAACATCTTCGATGATAAGACAGGAGCTGTAACAGATTGTGGTAAGCACGAAGATTTTATTGAGGACTACACATTTAGCAACGTAGAATACGGTGGCAATATTATTATTGCACACAACAGGGATGTGGTTCATAGACATACAACTAAAGATGTCTATACAGATAAAGAAGTTAAGGAAATCTATAAGAAGCTTCTAAAGTACAAGGGTACTGCAAAGCAGCTAAAAGAACATGCAAAGAGACAAGCTAGACTTAATGCTGATTTTCGTTAATATGACAAAGGCACTATTAATTTAGTGCCCTTTTTGTGGAAATAAAAAAGGAAAGTTCTCATATTTAATTACTCTGCTACAAATTAATTAAAATCGATTGTTAATCTTCTATATTTATAGTGTAGAATAGAGAAATATTTATATTTTTAGGAGGAAGAAAGAAATGAGTACAACAAATACCATAGCATTTATGATAATTTTTATTTTAGCTATAGGCATTATATCATATAAAATAATAAAACTTGTTAAAGATGTCTTGCTTAAAGCGGCACAAGTGGGGTTTGGCATCGGATATTTTATAGTTGGCACAATAAAAGCTTTACCTAGTATATTGATTACAGTTTTAATTGTATATTTAGTTCATCAATTTACTCCGTTTTTTTGACACTCCCATGCCTAAAGGCAGGGGATTCTGACTACCTTATTGCAGAGCAACTGAACAGTCGATTACAAGTGAGCTTGCAGCTAATGGTTTAATTCCATATATAATAAATGATGGAGAGGACAGAATATGAATAATACGAATAATACAAATAAACCGTTTAAAATAACTAAAGAAGGACTATTGATAAATACGACTAATCGAAGTTACAAAGAGCTTCAAAAGGAAGTCGATATAAAAACTAAAAAGGCTATGGATGAATATGAAGATGAGAATATCAAAGGCTTAGTAGATTATGGTAGGATACATCAAGACACTATAAATGGAATAGTTCTTATTTATACATCTACTGTTATTTTAAGTATTTATGGTACAGCTACTTTGATAATGGGGCAATGAAATAATAATTTAAGTCTATCAAAGATATTGTTGATTTTATCAATCCTCGTTATTTTTCGCATTATTTTAGAGCTTGTTTTTGAAACAATAATTATATATAAAAATGAAGACCGATACGATGTCATTAGAAAAATCAGAGAAAAATATAATACTAAGAAAACTGGTCTAAAGGCTATTAGTTTTCTTTCTAAGAAACTTTCAGAAGAATACGCTTTTAAATATTTTTGCGATAATTTCGTTGACGGAGATATTACACTAAATGAATTGACGGAAATCGTATTCAAATCACAAGATGAAGAAAGCAAAGAAGAAACTTAATTAATATTTTTCTTCTATATTTGCTTTATCAAGTTTTTCGCAGAAAACCCCTACCTCTAAGCGTAGCGTAGGTAGGGGCAGTATGCAAGATATGTAGAGATTGATTTGCAACGCAGCATAATTATGCGACACTATACTTACATATAGGAGGTGTTTTCTATGCCGATAATTTTACCAATTAGAGATTTAAGAGATACAAGTAAAGTATCAGAATTAGTACACAAGAATAGTGAACCAATTCATTTTACAAAGAACGGGTATAGTGATCTTGTAGTAATGAGTTCGGAATATTATGACTGGTTTGCTAGGGAAAATCGTATCGATCAGGCTATTTTTGAAGCAGAACAGGAATTTGCGGAAACAGGGGAAGCTATTGATGCCGAAGTGGCTTTTTCGGAATTGGAGAAAAAGTATTTTGGATAAGTATCAAAAGATTAGACGTTGATGCGTTAGTAACAAGAAATAAAAAAGATTAAACAAGGATGCTAAGCAATAATAGAAATGCTCAACAAGGTTTAGGTATGAATACTGATAGATTAACAAAGCGTATGCAAAAAGCGAAAAAGAAGCTTCAGAACGTAATTGTTAATTTAACACAATTCTTATATATAGACTAAAATTCACAACAAAATCTTCTATATTTATTGCGTAACAACAATTATTTGTAAAGCGAGGTAATAAAATGGGAAATAATAATGAAGCATTAGATTTGGATGCGTTCCAGAAACAGCTAGAAGAAAGTAACAAAATCATAAATAAAAACTATGATAAAATTAAAAATATATTGGCTAAAGATAATAGAAGAATTTTTAAGAATAAAAAGGCCTTCTTTTGTCCTAAAAGAGATGGTTTTATCTATAATGGTGTTGATGAAATAGATATGGACTTATTACATATGCACGATGATTACCTTCTTGCAGCACTAAAGTCTGATAAGGTAAAAATGAATATTTTTAAAGATGAATTAGAAAAATATATCATTTATACAGTTTTAGCTCCTGTAATTAAAGAGATAAATAGCGGCATGAGTGATTTAAACAGGTTTTTATATTTTGACTTTTTTGAGTATTATTTGAACGATTGTGATTTTGATACAATCGAAACTTTCAAATTCGAAAGTTATCCAACTAAAGCAGAACACATGAACATTTACATTAAAAATTGGCTTAGTCTTGAAGCTGAAACAAAGGAAAACAAAAATGAAGAATGGCGTTTATATAGTAAGTGTTTAAAAGAAATCAGAGCTTGTAATATTTCTAGGGCTTTTGAGTTATTAAATAAATATTTTGGCACTAATTATTCAATGACAGAAGAAAGTGCTGACACTTTTGTAGAGAACTATTTTAAAGAACACGATGTTGAAGCTTTCAGCAACCAGCTTATTGATGATGCCTTAAATAGAAGGGAAGGTTTAGGAAACCTTGATGATGTTGCTTCTGAACAAAGTGGTTATCTAATCATTTCTAAAAGAAAAGAGTTGATTGCTCAATTATTAAGGGGCTATGTGATTTGTTTTAATGACTATAATGTAACTTATGAAGAATTTATGCTTAATTTAAAGTCATATGTTTATGACGATAAAGTTAATATTTCTAAGTTACCTCATTACAACAAAGAGTTAAACGTCTTTGTTAATGATAATAACGAAGTTATGGGCTTTACATCCCATGATTTTTTACGAAGTGATTTAAAGGCACAAGTATACGATTATTGCGGATGCAAAATTAACCCAGATATTTATTTCGTAACAGATGAAATGGAAAGAAAGACTCATTATCTTATTGATAGAAACTATCGTGTTAGGAGAGAAAAACGTCTTAATCAAGGCGTTACTCCTGGTTTTGATATAGAAGAAGATCTTCAAATCATAGATTTTGCTTCATACTGTTATATTATTGATAATTTTATGCGAGGTAATTTAAAATAATATCATATAAAAGGGCTACTATTCGTGATATGATTCCCCTTAAGTAGACAAGGTAAATAACCAAGTCTACTTAGGGGTTTTTATAGTCAATCTTCTATATTTATCAAACGGGTGCAGGGATTGTAAAATTAGCATTATTTGTACATATCATCTAACGTTATTAAAATTATATTTGATGTATCAATGTTACTAAACCATTCGGTAAAACCAGAGAGTAAAACAATAAATAGTGGGTTATAGCATATTTACCTGTGATTAATTTAGATCTTCTAATTAATGTTTCATAAATTGTCTTATCTATCTTTTCATTTTTAAATTTATATTCACCTACTATTGCAGTGTTATCTACAGTAGATATACCAACTACATCGATATCAGCTGATTGCTGATACCTGTTATTATTTTTATCTTTTAATTGTTCTACTCCCCACCAAGTTCCTTCGCTTAAGATTTTATTTTCCATAAAACTTAAAGAAGAGCCACAAAGTATAATCATAAGGTTTTTGTCGAGCCATTGTGTATCAATGTATTTCTGCAATTTAGTAGCCGTATAAAAAATAGCCATTTTCTCTTTTAAAAATTCCGTAATCAAAAAGGTTTTACCAATTCTTCTACGGCCGTATATAACAGTCATACCAAATTTTGGACTTGAATAGATTTTTTCTAATGAATTTAATTCTTTTTTTCTACCTACAAACATATTGCCCTCCGTTTTGTTAAAATCAATTTGATTCAAATTGATTTTAATAAAATTGATTTGAATTAAATACAGGTGTTTCAAGCAAAAACATAAAAAATAAAAGGTATTAGTTAAAGGCTATTCAAAAAGTTCATAAAATGATATAATGCCCTTACTAAGAAGGATTCCCTTTGGGAGAAATTGAAGGAGGATTTTATTATGTTAAAAGCAAAGACTTTGCAGACTGCAGAACTTTTAGATATTCTTCCAGACGAAGATATTTTACTTGTGAATGCTTTAATAAAAAAACTTGTTATCGCATGGGATCCAGACTTTACAAAAGTAACTGCAAGGGAAAGAGAATTGCTCGAAAAAAGTGACTCCGAAATGAAAAATGGCGATTTTGTTTCAGAGGAAGATTTTTGGTCATAATTTAGTGATTACGAAATACAGTCAGTAATTGGCTGTATTTTTTTGCTTAAGTTAATTGCTTTCTTTCAGTCGCTTTCCAATATCAGAGGCACTGTATATACATTTTAACATGGTAAACTGTAAAAGTTTCATGTATCTTACTTGACAAGGTTAGCCTGATATTATACTATCAAAAAGTGCAATTTAACCGGCGCTTTTCTTGATGTTATCGAGTTTTGTCACTGTTTGATTGCATACAATGAATATAGTAAATGTAGGAAAAGAGGTCGCAAATGGGAAGTAAAAAAACATTCGTATCACTAGAACAAATCAAGGATATTGTAAAGACATATCCAACACCATTCCATCTATACGATGAGAAGGGCATTAGAGAAAATGCTGCAAAGTTAAAGCAGGCTTTTTCATGGAATAAGGGATATAGAGAATATTTTGCTGTAAAGGCAACTCCAAATCCTTTTATTATTAACATTTTAAGAGATTATGGTTGCGGCCTAGATTGTTCTTCACTTACAGAGCTTATGATGGCTAATGCTTTGGAGTGTAAGCCAGAAGAGATTATGTTTTCTTCAAATGATACACCAGCTGAGGAGTATGAATATGCCCTAAAGATTGGTGCAACAATTAATTTAGATGATATTACTCATATTGAGTTTTTAGAGAATATTGCAGGGGGCAAGCTTCCAGAAACAATGAGCTGCAGATTTAACCCAGGCGGATATTTCAAGATGGGTACAGATATTATGGATAATCCTGGAGATGCTAAGTATGGTATGACTCACGAGCAGATTATTGAAGCCTTCAAGATTTTAAAGTCTAAGGGAGTTAAGCATTTTGGTATCCATTCTTTCCTTGCAAGTAACACAGTATCTAATGATTACTATCCAACACTTGCAAAGATTTTATTCGAGCTTGCAGTTGAATTAAAGGAAAAGACAGGAGTTAGCATTGAATTTATCAATCTTTCCGGTGGTGTTGGTGTAGCTTATAAGCCAGAGCAGACACCTAATGATATTCTTGTAATTGGTGAGGGTGTTCATAAGGTATTTGATGAAGTATTAGTACCAGCAGGCCTTGGAGATGTTGCTATCTTTACAGAACTTGGTAGATTTATGCTAGCTCCTTTCGGTTGCCTTGTTTCTCAGGCAATTCATGAAAAGCATACACATAAGGAATACATTGGCCTTGATGCTTGTGCAGTAAATCTTATGAGACCAGCTATGTATGGTGCTTACCATCATATTACAGTAGCAGGTAAGGAAGATGCAGTTTGTGATCACACTTATGATGTAACTGGCTCGCTTTGTGAGAATAATGATAAGTTTGCTATTGATAGAAAGTTACCAAAGATTGATATGGGGGATTACCTTATTATACACGATACAGGTGCTCACGGCTTTGCCATGGGTTATCAGTACAATGGTAAGCTTCGTTCTTCAGAACTTTTACTTAAGGAAGATGGTTCTGTTGAGATGATTAGAAGAGCAGAGACACCAAAGGATTATTTCCAGACATTTGATTTCTGCGATTTTTATAAGAAAGTTCTTAACTAGTTAGGACTTAATAATATTGATTTAAAGTCGGCGAAAGTGTATTATAAACTATGTTTCTAAAAAGAAGAGAAAGGGAGAGCATTTTGAAAAATTTATCTTATATTGCAAATGAAATAAATAAGGGTAAGGATTTAGATGAGAATCTTTTATTATATTTGAAATCAGCTTCTTCGCTCTATAGTACACTTGGAGCCATTAAATTATCTATGAATTACTACACTTTAGTAGATATTTTACTTGAAGAAGACATAGATGATACTTTTGTTAGTAATTTTGAAAATGTTAAGACAGTCCTTGAGGATATCTTAAAAGGCGAGACAGAGGATGCCGATAGTAAGCTTAGTGAAATTAGAAATAAGCTTATTGAAAAGATGGAGAAGATTACTAACATCGTTGATAGACTTAGAATTTACGAATATGTTTTAAATAGAATCGAGTATAAGTACAAAGAAGCAGAACTTGATAAGGAGTACTATAACACTTATTTGACTAATGATGTAATGCATTACATTTTAAAGGATAAGGACAATCTAGTAATTAATACTAAGATTGCTGAAATCATTGGCCAGCTTCCAATGAGAATGTCAAAGGGTAAGTTCTATGACCATATTGAGGATGCCTTTAGTCTTCATCATGGCGCTATGAAAAAGACTATTGATGACTTTTATTACTCACTTTCAACTACAGCAATGTTAAAGGATTTAGGAGATATTTCTGAATTTGGTGATGTGGCTGTTGCTATTGAAAGGTTAGAATCTGCAAGCTATTCAAATCTTTCAAAGGATGAGTTTGATCAGTTAAGAAAGGCCTTTGATTTAGCAAGTGAAAGAATCAATGCTTTAGCTGATTCTTACGTTTTACTTACTCAGGTAATTAATGATGCGCTTACAATTTCCCTTACAAGCAGCACAAGTCTTGGCCTTAATGAAGAACTTGACCTTGCAAAGAATATTATTCTTGAGACAGGTAAGGCTTATATTACTCGTGTTGGTATGGATGAGATTGCTGAGAATTTCGTAAACTTTGAAGGTAAGCAGGAAAAGCTTTTAGAGAATATTTCAAGCTCAGACTTCATTATTGACTATGTTAATAACGAATTAAAGGATAAGCTTGATGTAGAAAGTCTTGTAGGCTATGAAAAGCTTTTACAGGTTACAAAGCTTCAGTCAGGTAGTGACTTCGTTTCTCTATTTAAGGTGGAGAATGAAGAGGATATTCCTGAGGATTCTTATGCTGATAATATGGCAGCAAAGCTCTGTAAGGAATTAGACGATAGCTTTAAGGGTATGGAATCAATGGTTAAGAGAGCTATTATGGCAAGCGTAATTTCTAATTTACCAGTTTTCTTTAATGACACTAAGGAGATTCAGGATTATATCAATTCTTCTTTAATGGCATGTAGCGATGAAGCTGAGATGAAGGCTTGCGTTGAAATTATAAAAGCTGTTGTTAAAGGTTAAAATTAGTGTTACTATTTACTCAGTCGGAGTACAAGCTCCGACTGAGTTAAACGCTCCGCGAGGATGCGCACGGATTCGGACAGGAATTTGTCTGCCAAAGCAGACCCGAATCCGGCGCGCAAGACTCGCGAGCGAGTCTTGATTATAGTGAATTTAAGCGGATTTAAAGGTTTTCTTTTAGGTCCGCTAATTTTAAAATAGAGGGATTGTATGAGATTTTATAAAAAGTTATATTACGGCGAGGAAGCAAGAAAGAATAAAGCTAAAATATTTTCCAAAATCAAAAGAAACAGCTTTAGTTCTGATACTTATCTTATTACTCTAGCTAGCAATCCAGAGAATCTATTAGATATTATTTCAGCTAATGTCTTTAATCAGCCACATTTTAAAAAGCAAAAGAATCATGAAGATATCCTAGTGGTGGGTATTGCCAAAGGTGAGGCTGAAAGCTACGAGCTTGTAAGACAGATAATTGATGAGATGTATAAAAAACAAGGGGACTTTAATATAAGAGAATTTCTTGAGATTAAAGGCTAAAGAGGGTGTTTGATGCTAGGTGTTTGTTTGTTGATTTTGAAAATAATAGGAATAGTTCTTCTAGCCTTGCTTTTACTGCTTTTACTAGTGCTTGGCTTGGTTTTATTTGTTCCTGTTAGATATAAAATTTATGCTAGTTATTATAATGAACTAAAATTTAGTGCAAGTCTAACTTGGCTTTTGCGACTACTTAGAATCAACGCTAAATTTGAAAAAGAGTTTAGCTATGAGGGCAAGATTGCATTTTTTAAATTCTTAGAAAGTTCTAAAGAGGAAGAAAGCCAAGGAGAGGATGATAAAGCTCCTTCTAAGACTAATATGGTTTCCTCTAGTAAAGATAAGAAGGAAAAGAATGTCTTTGATGATGACTTTAAGGATGAAGAGCTTGAAAATGTAAATAAGTCAGAGAAAGTTAAAAAGACAGAGACTTCTAATATAGATATTAAGACAGAACATTTTGATGAATTCTATAATGAGGAATTTAAAGAAGGAGAGTTAGGGGCAGGTCCTGATCTTGATGAATCAAAAAAAGAGGATGACAAAGAGCTGAATACTAATGAGTCAGACTTTGAAGAGGAGGATCTTGAGGAGGAGACTATAGAAGAGAAACTTGATAAGGATCTTGACTATTTATTAAATAAAGGCCTTATTGGGAAAATCAGACGAATCCTTGTAATTACAGTTCGTAAACTTAAAAGAATTCTTTCCTTAATAGCAGATAGCTTAAGAAAAGTTAAAGGCGCTAAAGAAAAGCTTTTTAAGAAGATTAATCATATTAAAGAGCTTGTAACAGATGAAGAAAACAAAGCGTTTTTAGCCTTTATAATTCAAAGACTAAAGGAGCTTTTAAAGTTACTAAAGCCTAAAAAGTATAAGATTGATTTACATTTTGGCTTTGAAGATCCTTCAACTACAGGAAAAATCTTGATGTATTTATCAGTGCTTTATGGTCTTACTGGCCTTGATATGAAGATAAATCCAGATTTTGAAGAAGAAGTTAAAGAAGGAGAAATCCTATTAAAGGGCAGCTTTCAATTAATTTTTCTAGTAATAATTGTAGTTAAGCTATTCTTAAATAAAAAATTTAAAGAGTTGGTTTTCAAATAGCTTAGATGTGGTATAATTAGCAATGTATTATAGTAAGGGAGGAAATCTATGGCTAATAATAACTTTGATACAACAGTAGCATCGCTTTTTAAAGGCATGGATGCTTTTATTTCAGCTAAGACTGTAGTTGGAGATGCAGTTAAGGTAAACGATACTATTATTTTACCTTTAGTTGATGTATCTTTTGGTGTAGGAGCAGGCGCATTTGCTGGAGAAAAGAAGAATAATGCTGGTGGAGCTATGACAGGTAAGATATCTCCTAGTGCAGTTCTTGTAATTCAGAATGGTGCAACTAAGTTAGTCAACGTTAAGAATCAGGATACAGTTACTAAGATCTTAGATATGGCGCCAGATATTATTGACAGATTTACAGGTAAGTCTGGAAAAGTAGAGACAGATGAGGAAATTGATAAGGCAATTGACGATATTACAGAGTAGTATTAAAGATACTATAGATTATTTTTTAAATTATAAAATATTGTTGCATTATTAATTTTTATCTGATATAATAACGACTGTTGTGGGTAAAATACCCCCAAGTTTGATAAGGAGGTGTTATAGTAATGGCAAAATGTGCGATTTGTGAAAAAAGTGCTCACTTTGGAAATGCTGTGAGCCATTCTCATAGAAGATCAAATAAGATTTGGAATGCTAACGTTAAGTCTGTTAGAGTTAAGGTTGAAGGTGGATCTAAGAAGATGTATGTTTGTACATCATGCTTACGTTCAGGTGCTGTAGAGCGTGCTTAATTGACGCCTATGCGAATAACTTTAGGTAATTAAGGTGAATTGCGGAATATTTATATATACGTAATTCACTTTATTTTTTGCCTGAAATTTTATTATATACACGTATAAGAAAAGTTTTATCATTTACCAAAGGGGCCAAATCTTGAATTTAGGCCTTTATAATAGTATAATGACATCATTAAAGAAACTTAGAGATAGTTTTTCTATAGGGATAAAGTTTTCTGCGCAAGCTTTCGGTAATTACCGTCCCAATAAATCAAGACGCAGAGCGGAGGCGAGATATGAAGGGTATTCTTGATAATGAGTTAGGAAGGGTTTCTATTGATCCTGAGGTTATTGCACAATACGCTGGTTCAACAGCTATTGAATGCTTTGGTATTGTTGGTATGGCTGCAGTAAGCATGAAGGATGGTTTGGTTAAGCTTCTTCGTGGCGACAGTTTAACAAGAGGTATTAAGGTTGATATAGATGAAGATAACAAGATCACTATCGATTTCCACGTTATCGTTTCGTATGGTGTCAGCATTAATACAGTATCTGATAACTTAATACAGAATATTAAGTACAAGGTTTCTGAATTTACAGGCCTTGAAATTAAGAAGATTAATATATTTGTTGAAGGCGTTAGAGTAATTGACTAGTCTTTAATATTTATTAACATAGAAATTATTATAGGATTATTTTATTTAATGCTAAGCAAGGGCTTAGCAGAATGGAGGATTTAAAAGTGGCTACAAAAACTATAGATGCATCGCTTATGCAAAAGATGTTTCTTGCTGGAGCTAAGAATCTAGAGGCTAATAAGGAATGGATCAACGACTTAAACGTTTTCCCAGTTCCAGATGGAGATACAGGTACTAATATGACTATGACAATTTTGTCAGCAGCAAGAGAAGTTAGTACAATTGCTAATCCTAATATGGCCAGTTTATCAAAGGCGATTTCATCAGGTTCATTAAGAGGAGCTAGAGGAAATTCAGGTGTTATTTTATCACAGCTTTTAAGAGGTTTTACTAGAGAGGTTAAGTCTACAACAGAGATTAATGTTGAAACTATTGCTCTAGCATGTCAAAGAGCTACAGAAACAGCATATAAAGCAGTTATGAAGCCTAAGGAAGGAACAATCCTTACAGTAGCTAAGGGTATTTCTGATAAGGCAGCTACACTTGCAGCAGAGACAGACGATGTGGAAGAGTTTATTGCAAAACTTATAGATGAAGCAGAATTTGTTTTATCTAAGACTCCAGATATGCTTCCAGTATTAAAGGAAGCTGGCGTAGTAGATTCAGGCGGACAGGGTTTAGTAGTTGTTCTTAAGGGTTGTTATGATGCCTTAACAGGTAAGGTAACAGATTTTACAATTACTGAAACAGATAACAAGCCAGAATCAGAAGGCAAGGCAGGCGTTGGCGCTGCTATTGAGAATGTTGAAATTAAGTTCGGTTATTGTACTGAATTTATTGTAAATTTAGAGAGAGAATTCACAGAAAAGGATGAGAAGGAATTTAAGAAGTTCTTAGAGTCAATTGGTGATTCTATTGTATGTGTATCTCTTGATGATATTGTTAAGATTCACGTTCATACTAACCATCCAGGTTTAGCTTTCGAAGAAGGCTTAAAGTATGGCTCATTAACTAAGATGAAGATTGATAATATGCGTGAAGAGCATAATGAGAAACTTGTTACTCAGGCTGAAAAGCAGGCTGCTGCCGCAAGTGATGCAATGAATAAGGTTAATGAAGCTAAGGCAAGTAATGAGCCTAAGAAGGATTTTGGTTTTATTACAATTGCACCTGGTGAAGGTATTGGCCAGATCTTTAGAGATTTAGGTTGCGACGAGGTTATTGAAGGTGGTCAGACAATGAACCCTTCAACAGAAGATATCTTAAATGCTGCAGATAAGATTAATGCAGAAGTTATTTATGTCTTACCTAATAACGGTAACATTATCTTAGCTTCTAACCAGGCTGCAAGCATTATTGAAGATAAGAAGATGATCGTTATTCCTACAAAGACTGTACCTCAGGGTATTTCAAGTTTAATTAACTTTGAGGCAACAAGATCTGAAGAAGAGAATACAGAGGCTATGACAGAAGGCTTAAGCCTTGTTAAGTCAGGTCAGTTAACATATGCAGTAAGAGATACATCTATTGATGGCAAGGAAATTAAGAAGGAAAACTTCATTGGCTTAGGCGATAAGGGACTTTCATCAGTAGGTACTGATATGCACACAACTCTTGTTGAATTAGTTGATGATTTAATGTTTGATGATGCTGAACTTGTTACTGTTTATTATGGTAGTGATGTTACAGAAGAAGCTGCTAACGAAGCAGTTGAGGCTATTAAGAATAAGTTCGCTGATAAGGAAGTTGAATTACAGTACGGCGGACAGCCAGTATATTACTACATCGTTTCAGTAGAATAATTAATATTAATAATGAATTTAGATTAATCAACGCATAAGTTTTATGCGTTGATTAATTTTTTATCTAAGACTATCTAAGATTAAGAATAATAAGGGGACAGCATGGATATTAAGGCTTTAAAGGGAGTGGGCGAAAAGACTGCTAGCTATTTTTCACAACTAAATATTTATACTACTGAGGATTTATTAAAGCATTATCCAAGAAAATACGACATCTACGAAGAGCCTGTAAGAGTAGCAGATTTAGAAGCGGATGAGGATTTAGAAGGAAGTGTTGTTGCTATGGAGGGTGTTGTAATTAAAAGCCCTGACATCTATGGCAATGGTAAATTAAAGATCCTTTCGGTTAATCTAAAGGATGAAAATGGTGATGCCTTTAAAGTAACTTTCTTTAATATGCCATTTTTAAAGAACAATTTTAAGTTAGGGGCTAGATACATTTTCAGAGGGATAATTAATAAGGCTAGGAAAATGTGGACTTTCGAGCAGCCAAAGCTCTTTACGAGGGCTGCTTATAAAGAACTTGAAGGAAGCATGATGCCAATTTATCCTTTAACTAAGGGCATTACCAATAATATGCTTACTAAGTTGGTGTCGGGACTTTTAAAGGAATATGAGGAAAGGCTTGAGCCAGAGTATATTCCTTTATGGGTTAGAGAAAAGTATGAGCTGGCGGAGCACAATTTTGCTATGCAGAATATACATTTTCCAAAAGAGTTTGATGATTATATCAATGCTAGACATAGACTGTCATTCGAGGAGTTTTTCCTCTTTATTCTAGCAACACTTAGCTTGAAATCTTCAAAGGAGACTAATCCAAATATTTATGAAATTAATCGACTTGAGAAAATCGATGAATTTATAGAAGGTCTACCCTTTAAACTAACTAATGCCCAGCTAAAAACAGTGGAAGAGGTTAGGGCTGATTACACAGGACCTAAGATTATGTCTAGATTAATTCAGGGCGATGTAGGTTCTGGTAAGACTATTGTGGCCATTATTGCCTTGCTTGAAATTGCTCTAAATAACTATCAGGGGGCTATGATGGTGCCAACGGAGGTTCTTGCCATTCAGCAGTTTGAATCTTTAAAGGACTTAATTGAAAAAAACGGACTTGATATTAAGATAGAGCTTTTAGTGGGTTCTATGACAGCTAAGGAAAAGCGCCTAGCCTACGAGCGAATTCAGTCTGGAGAGGCGCAGATTATAATTGGAACTCATGCTCTTATTCAGGAAAAGCTAGAATATAAGGATTTGGCCCTTGTTATAACAGATGAGCAGCATCGATTTGGCGTTGCCCAAAGAGAGAGCTTTTCTAATAAGGGAAGACGACCACACATTTTGGTTATGTCTGCTACACCGATTCCAAGAACCTTGGCTATTATTCTTTATGGAGATTTGGATATTTCCGTAATTGATGAGCTGCCAAAGGGCCGTTTGCCTATTAAAAATGCAGTCGTTGACGAATCTTACAGAGATAATGCCGACAAGTTTTTAGAAAGGGAAGTAAAGGCAGGACATCAGTGTTATGTTATTTGTCCAATGGTTGAGGAAAGTGAGAATTTCACTGGGGCTAATGTAATTGATTACTCTAAAGAGCTTTCAAAGCGCCTGCCAGATTGTCGAATTGAATATCTTCACGGCAAGTTAAAGCCTGCCAAAAAGGAAGAGATAATGAGGCGATTTTCTAAACATGAGATAGATATTTTGGTATCCACAACGGTTATTGAGGTTGGTGTAAATGTACCTAATGCCACGGTTATGTTAATTGAGAATTCAGAGATGTTTGGACTTGCGGGACTACATCAGCTAAGGGGCCGTGTTGGTCGAGGTGATGCTCAGAGTTACTGTATCTTTATGACAGGTAAAAAGTCAGAGAAGATTAAGAAAAGATTAGATATTTTAAAAAATAGTAACGACGGCTTTGAGATAGCAAGAAAAGATCTAGAGCTTCGTGGCCCTGGCGACTTTTTTGGCGTAAGACAAAGCGGAGATTTTAATTTTGGCATTGCGGATATATTTGCAGATGCACAAACCCTAAAAGAGGCTAGTGATGCGGCTAAGCTAATTTATGACGCAGACAATAATTTAGAGAGTGATGAAAATGCACTGCTTAAGGAAAAAGTGATAGAATATAGGGGTAAGGTGCTAGATAAGATTAATATTTAAAGAATCGAGGCTTAAGATATGAGAGAGATGTCATTTACTATGAGTAGACCAGGTTTAGTAAAAGAAGGGGATGTAGTGGAAATTACTGAGGGAAAATTACCTAGTAGTTATTATTATACTATTGAACCTGCGGTAGCTATGTCTGGTAACTTCACAACTCCAGAGCGCTTAAAATCTAGAAAAGGCGTGGTTAAGGAAGTTGGTGAAACAAGTAGGGGCTATTATGTTTTGTGTGAATTTGATGAATAGTTATACAAAACGAAATTTTTATGCTATAATGAGAAGTGCGTCATTTTATGATATTAATAGTTTAAACATATTAAGGAGTTTGTTACAATGAAAAAGGTTGAAGATTATGTAAGAAGTATTCCAGATTTCCCTAAGGAAGGCATCGTATTTAGAGATGTCACAACAGTACTTCAGGATCCAGATGGCTTCCAGTTAGCAATTGATGAGATTGATAACTTATTAAAGGACGTAGATTATGATGTTGTAGTTGGACCAGAATCTAGAGGATTTATTTTTGGTGTTCCAATCGCTTATAAGAACCACAAGGGATTTGTACCTGCAAGAAAGAAGGGTAAGCTTCCTTGCGAGACAGTTTCTATGGAATACGCTCTTGAATATGGAACAGCCGTTGTTGAATTACATAAAGATTCTATCAAGCCAGGTCAGAAGGTAGTTATTGTAGATGACTTAATCGCTACAGGCGGAACAATTGAAGCAATCATTAAGCTTATCGAAGAGCTTGGTGGTGAAGTAGTTAAGGTTGTATTCTTAATGGAACTTGAAGGCTTAAAGGGCAGAGACAAGTTAAAGGGATACAATGTAGATGCAGTAATTAAGTATGAAGGAAAGTAATTAATTTAGAAAGTTTTAATTCCTAAATCTTAATTATTAGTTTATAATATTAGATATTAAGAAGTAGTGTGTTTTATTTATAAAGTGCACTACTTTTTTTAAAAGATTGGAGGATTAATATGAGTACACCACATAACGCAGCTAATTTAGGTGACATTGCAAAGACTGTTCTTATGCCAGGGGATCCGCTAAGAGCTAAGTTTATTGCAGATACATTCCTTGAAAATGTAACACAGTTTAACACTGTAAGAAATATGTTTGGATATACAGGTGAATATAAGGGCAAGAAGGTTTCTGTAATGGGAAGCGGCATGGGTATGCCATCAATTGGAATCTATAGCTATGAGCTCTATAGCATGTATGACGTAGATAATATTATTAGAATCGGTTCTGCAGGGGCTCTATCAGATAATCTTTCTTGCATGGATGTAGTTTTAGCTTCTACAGCTTCTACTAATTCAAATTATGCAGCCCAGTATAAATTACCAGGTACAATTGCACCAACTGCTAACTTTACACTTTTAAAGACAGCTTATGATGAGGCTGCAAAGCTTGGTATTGATGTAACTGTTGGAAATGTATTATCATCAGATACTTTCTATTCAGATGATAAAGATGCTAATGACCTATGGAAGAAGATGGGCGTGCTTTGTGTAGAGATGGAATCGGCAGCTCTTTACTTAAATGCTCAGAGACTAGGTAAGAATGCGCTTTGCATTTTAACTATCAGTGACCATCTTTATAAGAATGAAGAGCTTGATGCATATCAGAGACAGACTAGCTTTACTAATATGATGGAAATTGCACTTAATACTGCTATTAATCTTTAATTTAGGAGACTTGAATTTATGAATAATAAGGACATCGTTTGGATACTAATAATAATAGCAGCAATAGTTTCTATTATTTATGCCTACATTTCACAAAGAAGGGCAGCAAGAATAAAGCTACACAAAAGACTTAAGAAATCTTATGGCAAAAGGGCAAATAAGAAGACTAGCCTAGATGAACTTGAGCAGATTACACATTTTTATAAGAATAGGTCAAGTGGAGAATGTGTTGATGATATTAGCTGGAATGACCTAGATATGGATAGAGTTTTCCATGCCCTTAATAATACCAACTCTTCAATTGGTCAGGAATACTTATATAAAATGATTCGCGAGACGGATAAGTCTGAAGAAGAATTAAAGAAAATTAATGATTACGCTAATTCCTTTGATGAGGATGAGGATAGTAGATTTAAGATTCAAAAGATTTTTGCATTTATTGGATATGCTAAGCATATGGCAGTGTCTGATTATGTGGACATGATTGTGGAATTAAAGCCAAAGTCTAATATTGCAAATTATCTATCGCCTATTCTTTTAATCGCTTCTTTAGTGGTTTTACTTGCAATTAATCCATCCATTGGAATTTTACTTGTAATTGTTGCTATGATTTTTTGTGTGGTTACATATTACAGATTTAAGGCGGATGTGGAGAGATATTTTGTTTGTATAAATCAGATTGTTAAGATGATTAAGGCTTCAAAGGATATTGTAAATCTTGATTTGGATTTCCTTGCAGACTCTAATGCTAGATTAAAGGAATTATCAAAGGCCTTTAGTAAGATTTATAATAACTCAGCAATGCTTGAAACAGGCAATGTAACAGGCTCTATTTCCGAGATTATTATGGACTATTTAAGAATGCTTACTCATATTGACTTGATTAAGTTTAACAATATGGTTAAGTTACTTAATAATAAGGAACAGGAAATCTACGAGCTTATGGACGTTTTAGGCTTTATTGAGTCTACAATTGCCATTGCTTCCTTTAGAAAGAGCTTGCCATACTATAGCGTTCCGGAATTTGTGGAGGGAGACATCTCTATTAACTTAGAAGAGGCATATCACCCACTAATTGATAACCCAGTGGTTAATTCTATTAGTGAGAACGGTAATGTACTTCTTACAGGTTCTAATGCTTCCGGCAAGTCTACATTTTTAAAGACCGTTGCCATTAATGCAATTCTTAGCCAGACTATTAATACAAGCCTTTCAAAGTCTTATAAGGCACCAAAGTTTAGAATCTATTCTTCTATGGCACTTCGAGACGATTTAGAGGCTAATAATAGTTACTATATTGTAGAGATTAAGTCTATTAAGCGAATCTTTGATAGTCTTGATGATAATAAGAAGCCTTTACTTATCTTTATTGATGAGGTTTTAAAGGGTACTAACACAGTGGAGCGTGTGGCTGCATCAACTCAGATACTATCAAGCCTAGGCAAGTCAAAGGCCTTTGTATTTGCGGCAACTCATGACGTAGAGCTTACAACACTACTTGAGAAAGAGTATGAGAATTATCATTTTAGAGAAAATGTAACAGATGATGAAGTTTTATTTGACTATAAGCTTCACAAGGGACCAGCAACTACAAGAAATGCCATAAAGCTATTATCAGTCCTTGGATTTGATAAAGAAATTGTAGATAAATCAAATGAGAGAGCAGCATATTTCTTAGAGAATGCTAGCTGGAAAGTTGAAATTTAGGGGCAAATGTTATATAATAGCAATATATATATGTGTGGGATACCACGAAGGTGATTAACACAAATAAAATTAATTTGGAGGCGTTTTAATGGTTGTACTTACTACTTTAGGTGGCGAAATTTGTTATGAGGCAGTTAAGTTTGTAGTTTATATTGCTGCAATCGTTTGTGCTTGTATGATCGGTGGTAAATTACGCAAGTCCTCAGATGCTAAAAAGGCTGCAAAGGTTAGGGAAGAAGATAAATAATTATTATTTTATAGACAGGTCAGTGTTTGGCCTGTCTTTTTTTATTGCAAAGGCCTTTAAACCCTTGTTTCATTGACAGAAACAAATAATTGAGTTATATTTAGCTAGTGTCTTTAGAACTAGATAGCATAAAGACACGATTATTTTTTGTTAATTATTAAAAATTTATTATAGCATTTGGGAGGAAGAAACAGTGCAGTACAGAGGTGTAAACGAACTAAGAAAGTTATATCTTGATTTCTTTGAAAGCAAAGAACATCTTAGAATGAAGAGCTTTTCTTTAGTTCCTCACAATGATAACAGTTTACTTATTATTAATTCAGGTATGGCTCCTTTAAAGCCTTATTTTACAGGTCAGGAAATTCCACCTAAGAGAAGAGTTACAACATGTCAGAAGTGTATCAGAACAGGTGATATCGAGAACGTTGGTAAGACTGCAAGACACGGTACTTTCTTTGAAATGCTTGGTAATTTCTCATTTGGTGATTATTTTAAGACAGAAGCTATTCATTGGTCATGGGAATTTTTAACAGAAGTTGTAGGTATTGATCCAGACAGATTATATCCTTCAGTTTATGTTGATGATGATGAAGCTTTTGAAATTTGGAATAAGGAAATCGGCGTTGCAGCTGATAGAATTTATAGATTTGGTAAGGAAGATAACTTCTGGGAGCATGGTGCTGGTCCTTGTGGTCCATGTTCTGAAATCTATTATGACCGTGGTGAAAAGTACGGTACAGGCCCTGAGGATGTTATGGGTGGCGAAGGCGACAGATTCATGGAAGTATGGAATAACGTTTTCTCACAGTTTAACAACGACGGTAAGGGTAACTACACAGAATTAGTTCAGAAGAACATCGATACAGGTATGGGTCTTGAAAGACTTGCTGTAGTTGTTCAGGATGTAGATTCTATCTTTGATGTAGATACATTACAGGCACTTCGTGACAAGGTTTGCGAAATCGCTGGTGTTAAGTATAAGGATTCTGAAAAGCAGGATGTTTCTATCCGTGTTATTACAGACCACATTCGTTCTGTAACATTTATGGTATCAGATGGTATCATGCCTTCTAACGAAGGTAGAGGCTATGTTCTTAGAAGATTACTTAGAAGAGCAGCTAGACATGGTAGATTACTTGGAATTAACCATAAGTTCCTTGGTGAATTATGTGAGACAGTTATAGAAGGTTCTAAGGATGGTTACCCAGAGTTAGAAGAGAAGAAGACATTTATCTTAAAGGTTATCTCTGAAGAAGAAGATAAGTTTAATAAGACAATTGATCAGGGTCTTACAATTCTTAACGATATGATGGATGAGCTTGCAAAGAACAACTCTAAGGTTCTTAGCGGTGCTGATACATTTAAGTTATATGATACTTACGGATTCCCTATTGATTTAACAAAGGAAATCCTTGAAGAAAAAGATATTACTGTTGATGAAGAAGGCTTTAGGGCAGCTATGGAAGAGCAGAGAGTTAAGGCTCGTAATGCTAGAAAGACTACTAACTACATGGGCGCTGACGCAACAGTGTATGA
>NZ_JAEEVD010000045.1:0-20611 GCF_016290755.1 Lachnospira sp. | reverse complement strand
GTTTCCGTTTAACATTACTGTTATTAAGGATAATCATTTCAAAACAAAATTGTTTTACGATTGATTACTCGCTTGAATATTTCAAAGAATTTTCAAGGTTGTCATTCTGTTCAGTTGTCAAGGTTCTAATCTTCAAAGCCTTGTGTTTACTGGCTTTGTTGATGTTTTGTTGTCGTTGCTCTGTCGCAACGGCTTATACATATTATCATCCCCAACACTTTATGTCAACACCTTTTTCGCTTTTTTCGCCAATTTTTTTACTGTATATTTTATCCTTATCTATCCTTTAAAAAATAGACTTGATTAAATCCGCATGGTTGCGAGTTTCCTTAAAATTAGGTCAAATTTTACTATAGCTTTAATATAAAAATACTCTTAATTTTTTCTATAAAAATAACCCTCTTTACTAATATAAGTTATCTAAAAAACTTCTTTCATACTTATATAGTAAAGAGGGTTTTATGTTACATTTTCTTAAAAATCAAATAAAGACAACTGGTTAGACTGAGCCATACCTTCTAGTAAGCCTAGATCTGATAGCTTATCTATTACAGTCTGTCCAATCTTAGCTCTAGTACGTAGGTCTTCCTTAGATAGGAACTTACCTGCACGAGCGGCGATTTCAATATTTTCACCGGCAGATTCACCAATCTTTTCTACTACCTTAAAGGATGGCATAATCTTGCCGTCTATTATCTGGAAGCTTCTTGCCTTGGCTTTATATATATCAATTGGCATAAACTCAAAGCCTCTAGCATACATTTCCTGCACAATACGCATATCGTGAAGTTCATCATCTTCCGTATTAGAAAGTGTGCCTTCTGCCTTCTTTTGTTTATATAGATTAATATAGTAGTCAAGTCTATCGCGTCCCATGGCCATTTTCTCATAATCAAAGGCTTTAGCTCTAATTGAGAAGAAGGCTGTGTAGAATTCTAGTGGATAGAATACCTTACAGTAGGCTACTCGCCAAGCCATCATTACGTAAGCTGCGGCATGGGCCTTAGGGAACATGTACTGAATCTTTTCGCAGGACCAAATGTACCAGTCAGGAATTCCCTTATCTAGTAACATTTGTTTCCACTCTTCCCACTTAGGCTCGGCGCCTTTAGCTACCTTACCTTTTCTTACAGCTTCCATGATTTTAAAGGCTGTCTCTGATTCAATTCCATTATAAATCAAGTAAGTCATAATATCATCACGAGTACAAATCGCTGTACTGATTGTGGCCTTGCCTTCTTTTAACAATTCTTGGGCGTTACCTAGCCATACATCAGTACCATGAGATAAACCTGCAATTCGAACTAAATCCGAAAACTTTGTTGGCTTTGTATCAATAAGCATCTGCATGGCAAAATCTGTACCAAACTCAGGGATACCAAGAGCTCCAAGCTTACAGCCATCAATATCTTCCGGCTTTATTCCAAGGGCAGATGTGTTCATAAATAAAGACATTACTTCCTTAGAATCAAGCGGTATTGTTAGTGGATCCATTCCTGTTAAATCCTGTAGCATTCGAATCATAGTAGGATCAAGGTGTCCTAAAATATCCAGCTTTAACAAGTTATGATCAATACTGTGGTAATCAAAATGTGTAGTAATAATTGGGGATGTCATATCATTTGCAGGGTGCTGTACCGGTGTAAATGTATGGATTTCATCGCCAAGTGGAAGTACTACGATACCACCAGGATGCTGTCCTGTTGTTCTTTTAACATCTATGCAACCATTAGAGATTCGTTCGATTTCACATCTTCTTTTAACAATCGGTGGAAGTCCCTGGGCGGCTCTTTTTTCATTCTTTTCTTCGATATATTTTAAAACGTAACCATAGGCTGTCTTTTCTGCAACAGTACCTACAGTTCCAGCTTTAAAGGTCTGACCTTTACCAAAAATAACTTCAGTGTAGGCATGGGCCTTTGACTGATACTCATTAGAGAAGTTAAGATCGATATCAGGCTCTTTGTTTCCTTTAAATCCAAGGAAAGTTTCAAACGGAATATCAAAGCCTAATTTGTCTAGTTTATGACCACATTTTGGGCAAACCTTATCTGGCATATCACAACCAGCACCACCGGCAAAGGCCTTAACGTCCTCTGAATCAAAGTCCACATAATAACACTCAGGACAAAGATAGTGAGGGCTAAGGGGATTAACCTCAGTGATACCGGCCATTGTAGCTGCAAAAGAGGAACCTACAGAACCTCTTGAACCTACTAAGTAACCATCATCATTAGACTTCCAAACTAGCTTCTGGGCAATGATATACATTACGGAATATCCATTGGAAATAATGGAATTTAGCTCTCTTTCTAGTCTTTCTGATACGATTTCTGGTAGTTCTGGGCCATATAGTTCATGAGCTCTGTCATAACAAATTTTCCTTAGCATTTCATCTGAATTTTCAATGACAGGCGGTCTCTTATCCGGTCTAACTGGCTCGATTTTCTCGCACATATCTGAAATTTTATTAGGATTAGTTACAACCACTTCAAAGGCCTTCTCTTCTCCTAAATAATCGAACTCATGTAACATTTCCTCAGTGGTATGAAGGTATAGAGGTGCCTGATTATCTGCATCATCAAAGCCCTTACCCGCCATAAGAATTCGTCTATAGACTTCATCTTCAGGATTAAGAAAATGTACATCACAGGTAGCTACTACTGGCTTTTTAAATTTTTCGCCAAGAGCTACTATCTTTCTATTTAAATCACGTAAGTCTTCTTCTGACTTTACATAGTAATCTTCCTTTTCAATCATAAAGGCATTATTGCCAATTGGCTGAATTTCAAGGTAGTCATAAAAGCTTACAATTCTTGCTATTTCTGCATTTGAACGACCATTTACCAAAGCTCTAAAAAGCTCGCCTGCCTCACAGGCTGAACCAATAATTAAACCTTCACGATATTTATTAATAAGGCTCTTTGGCATCTTTGGGAAACGGTTAAAATACTGTAAATGCGATGCCGAAATAAGTCTATATAGATTTATTCTTCCAAGTTCATTAGAAGCTAGAATAATACAGTGATACTGGTGTAATTTTCTAATAATATCATCTGTCATCTTAGCTTTTTCATTTAACTGGTCTAGAGTAAATATATCTCTTTCTTCAAGCATCTTTATAAATTTCACAAATATATCTGCTGTAGCTGCTGCATCATCAACCGCTCTATGGTGGCTATCAAGTACAACTGCTAAATGCTTTGTAAGTGTATCAAGCTTATAGTTGTGAAGATTTGGCATAAGGAACTGTGCAAGTGGCACTGTATCAATAATTGTAAAATCCACCTCTAGTCCTAAATCTTCAGCCTTATGGCCTATAAAACTTGTATCAAACATGGCATTATGGGCAACCACTGCGCTTCCCTTACAAAAATCTAAGAATTTCGGAAGGGCAACATCTATAGTTGGAGCATCCATTACCATTTGGTCATTAATATGAGTTAAGTTCTCAATTCTAAAAGGAATTGGAATCTGTGGATTGATAAAGGTAGAGAATCTATCTGTGATTTCTCCATTTTCAACCTTTACAGCACCAATTTCTATAATCTTATCTTCAATGGCTGAAAAACCTGTTGTTTCAATATCAAATACAACGAAGCTATCTCTTAAGGACTGGCTTTTTGAGTCCGTTACAATCTTTACTGTATCATCAACTAAATAGCATTCAACTCCATAAATTACCTTAAAATCAAAGTCCTTGCCTGCCTTTTTAGCACTCTTTTCTAATGCTTGCACCTTATGGAAGGCATCAGGGAAAGCTTGGGCTACACCGTGATCTGTAATGGCAATACTTCTATGTCCCCACTTATAGGCCTGATCAATAATATCCTGCACATAGGAAACACCATCCATATCACTCATCTTAGTATGGCAGTGAAGCTCAACTCTTTTATAAAGGGCGTCATCTGAGCGCACTACTCTTGTATCATTAGCTCTTCTAATACCAGAAACGTTAGAAATAGTTATTTCACCGTCGTATTTATCAAGCTGGGCAATACCCTTTAACTTAATAAAATTCTTCTCTTTAACTACGTCTAAAAGTTCCGGAAGCATTTCATTTTTACTAAAAATCTTTACAACGATAGAATCTGTAAAATCTGTCATTACAAAGCTTACAATAGTTCTCTCGTTTCTGATTTCTCTAAGATCAATGGATCTTATCATACCTGAGATAGCACATTCGCCAATGGCTGAGTCTATAGTTTTTATCTCAATTGGATCATCAAAGAAATCTCTACCCCAAAGCACATCGTCGTTGGCTTTTTGGCGTGCAAAATTAAGAGAGTTTCTGCTTCCTCCCCTTTCTCTTGCATTCATCTTTTCTAAGTAGGCTTTCTGCTTAGCTTCCTTTTCTTCCTTTAGCTTTTTAGCAGCCTTAACCTCTTCGTCAACTTCCTTGATGTTATTTTGAATTTCCTCAACTCTTCGTCTAACCTTGTAGGCCTTCTCTTCTTCAAATGAAGACTTAGACTCAACGAATTCGTATTCTACATCAATTTCAAAACCGAAACGGTTTAAGAATATTTGTTTAAAATAATCCACTAGATCTTCGCCATGGGCTCTTGATAGGAAACTATCTTCAATATAAAGGGCTAGATTATCGCTAGCTCTAAATTCCCACTTGGAATTTTTTAAAATGTTATACTCTAGCGTCCAGTATTTCTCTAATTCAAATAAAATACTGTCATAGTAAATATCCATAATATTCTGTGGATTATAATTTTTTGATAGCTTATATCTTTCGATAATTCTTACATCCATGTTCTGGATGCGAAAAACCTGCCTTTTTAAGGCAGATTCCACTTTATAAACAACTTCTTTTTCAATAATCCTACTAGAACTTATATAAATTCTAGCAAGAGAATTAGTTGATGTCTTAGTAACCTTAATTACCTCTACATCTTCAAAGTACGCTCTTAAGTTGTCTGGTAATTTTAGTGTCTTGAAAACATCAAAAAAGTTATACATATTATTTCTCCCAATTATCTAGTTCTTCCTTTAGAACATCAAATAACTGTTCTTCAGGAACCTTCTTTACAATTTCCCCATGTTTAATTAAAACGCCAACGCCCTTACCGCCAGCAATACCAAGATCTGCTTCCTTAGCTTCACCAGGTCCATTTACAACGCAACCCATAACTGCAAGTTTAAGGTCTAGGTCGTAATTGCTTACTTCTTCCTCTACGCGCTTTGCAAGACTAATTAAGTCAATCTGTGTTCTACCGCATGTAGGACATGATACAACTTCGATTCCGCCCTTTCTTAGCCCGAGCGTTCTTAGAATCTGCTTAGCTGTTAAAACTTCCTTAACAGGATCATCTGTTAGAGAAACTCTGATTGTATCACCAATTCCTTGATTTAGGATAAGTCCAAGTCCGATTGAAGACTTGATTGTTCCTGAAAATGCAGTACCAGCCTCTGTGATACCTACGTGAAGTGGATGATTACATTCCTTTGAAATTAATTCATGAGTCTTAACGCTCATTAATACATCTGATGACTTAATACTTACAACTAAATTATCATAGCCTAAGTCCTCAATTATCTTTACCTTATCAAGGGCTGATTCTACAATACCTTCAGCTGTTACGCCGTGGTATTTTTCAAGGATATCTTTCTCAAGAGAACCTGAATTTACACCAACTCTAATAGGAATATTTCTTTCCTTTGCTACGTCAACTACAGCCTTAATCTTATCCTTACCGCCGATGTTACCAGGGTTAATTCTAATCTTATCAGCTCCATTTTCCATAGCTTCAATTGCAAGTCTATAATCAAAATGAATATCTGCAACTAATGGGATGTTAATTTGCTTTTTGATTTCTTTAAAGGCAAGGGCTGCCTCGTGAGTTGGAACAGTGGCACGAATGATGTCACAACCAGCTTTTTCTAATGCTTTAATCTGAGCAACTGTTTTTACAACATCCTCTGTATGAGTATTAGTCATGGACTGAATCATAATAGGATTTCCGCCACCAATGACCTTATTACCAATTTTTACAACTTTAGTATTATCTCTATACATATTAAACTCCATTCAAAAAACAATTTTTATTTCATTATACTTTATATGCCTTTTAAATTTTTTTGTAAAGTAGAAAGCCTTCATAACTAATTACATTTTCCTAATAAAGCCAAATAAAATGCAACTTTAAGGGATTAATTAAATTAGAATAAAGAATAAATATCGTGGAATAAAACATAAACCATTAAAATTACTAAAAAGATTACACCAATAATTGTTACAATACCAGCATACTTCTTATCTATTGGCTTACCTCTAACCGCTTCAATTAGCAAGAAAATCAGCTTACCACCATCAAGACCTGGAATTGGTAAAAGGTTCATTACTCCAAGGTTTGCTGAAATAAGTCCACATAAATTAATTAAGTTTAAGAACACATAAAATGCACCATCAGACTTACTTTCTTCTACAATTTCACTCATGGCACTTACAGTTCCCACAGGACCTGAAAGGTTATTTACTGATAATTTTCCTGTAAATAACATGCCAAGACTATCAACAACTGTGCCTATATCATAGCCTACTTCTAGGAAGGCATACTTAACTGACTGAATTGGTGATAACTTTACTCTTTGGCCATAACAGCTAAAGCCTGTAACATAGCCTTCTGACTCACTTAATCTAGGAGTTGCAACTAGTGTTACATCTTCTCCATTACGAGAAACCACAAAAGTCATTTCCTCACCATTTGACGAAGTGATATAATCTGTTATTTCAGTGTTTGTGGAAACTTCATTACCATTTACACTCTTAATTACATCACCATCTTTAAAGCCAGCCTCACTTGCGGCAGAATCTTCACTAACGGAGCTTACGCCACCATTTTCACTAATCATAAGACCTAGAAGGTACTTACTTGTAACCTGATATTCAGGTGTGATTGTTGTCTTATACTTTTGACCATCTCTTAAATAAGTTATAGTAAATGTTTCATCTGCATGATAATTAATAAAGAAGTTATACTCTCTTGCAAAGTTGATTTTATCATTATTGATTGCAAGAATTAAATCTCCTTCTTCTAGACCTGCAGTAGATGCTACTGAATTATCGGCAACATAGTCAATAGTTGCAGGGTCATAGCCAATATTACCAATAATAATAATTGAGCAAACAAGGGCTAAAAAGAAGTTAAAGACTGGGCCTGCAAGAGTGATTGCAATTCTAGCCCAAACAGCCTTATTGTCATATGATCTTGATTCATCATATTTCTTTGCGAATTCTTTCTTTGCGGCTTCCTTCTTATCTTCAAAATCTTCATCATCTTCATCGGCATCAAGGCTATCTGTGACAGCCATTTCCATGTATTCGTCCCCAAGCATCATACAATATCCGCCAAAAAGAAAAAGTGAGAAACTATACTTAGTTTCACCCTTCTTGATTGTTAAAAACTTAGGTCCCATACCTACTGCAAATTCAAGTACGTGTACTCCATTTGCCTTTGCAATTATAAGATGTCCAAATTCATGAACAATAATAATTATACTTAAAACTAAGATTGCCAAAATGACATTTAAAATCATTGTAATCCTCCCAAATTATATGCTTAAGCTTTTAAGCTAGTTTGAGCTTAATTAAAGCTTTCCTTTAATAACTTATACACTTCCTGCTCTGTTTCTAAAATTTCCTCTACTGTTGGATTGTCAATAAATCTAACATTATCCATTGCAAATCTAATCATATCGTATATCTGTAAATACTTAATCTTTCTATCTAAGAAAAGGGCTACTGCATATTCGTTAGCTGCATTAAGAGCTGTTGGAATATTGCCTCCCTTAGCTGCAGCCTCATAAGCCATCTTAAGGCCCACAAAAGTATCCATATCAGGCTTTTCAAAACTAATCTGTCCTAATTTATAAAAATCAAGAAATTCCGAATTAGCTATAGGCTTTCTATCTGGATAGAAAAGGGCGTACTGAATTGGAAGACGCATATCTGGTGTTCCAAGCTGGGCCATAACACCGCCATCTTCAAATTCTACCATTGAATGAATAACGCTTTGTGGCTGAACTACAACCTGCACGTCTGTTGCATCTACTCCAAATAACCACTTAGCCTCAATTACCTCTAATCCCTTATTAACCATAGTGGATGAGTCGATTGTAATCTTTCTACCCATGGACCAGTTAGGGTGCTTTAGTGCGTCCTCAAGCTTTACATTTTCAAGGAAGGCTCTATCCTTACCTCTAAATGGGCCGCCACTAGCTGTTAGTAAAATCTTTCTAAGCTGAGACTTCTTCTCTCCATTTAAGGATTGGAAAATTGCTGAATGCTCGCTATCTACTGGTAAAATAGCTACATTCTTCTCCTTTGCAAGCTTCATAATAATATGGCCTGCGCAAACTAAAGTCTCTTTATTAGCAAGGGCAATATCCTTGCCTGCATTAATGGCCTCAATTGTTGGCTTAATACCCATCATGCCCACAACTGCTGTAAGGACAATATCAGCGCTTGAAATTGTAGCCGCCTCAATTAAACCTTCCATGCCATAAACGATTTTTAAATTCTTATTATCTACTAATTTAGCCAATTCTTCTGCTAATTCCTTAGTTGCCACACAGGCAAGTTCAGGCTTAAACTCCTCAATCTGCTTAGCTAAATCATTAATTCTTGTTCCACATGCTAATGCAACAACATTAAGATCATCCTTATAATTTCTACAAACATCAAGTGTCTGTGTTCCTATGGAACCTGTTGATCCCAAGATTGATACATTTTTCATAAAACTGCCTCCAATTAATAGTTACAAAAATTTAAGACTAAAGGGTCTTATAATTTAGAACATACCTGAAACTAAGTAGATAATCCAGTAAACTACTGGTGCTGTAAAAATTACGCTATCAAATCTATCTAGGATTCCGCCATGTCCTGGGATTAGGTTGCCATAATCCTTAACATCATAATTTCTCTTAATTGCTGAAGCTGCTAAATCACCAATAATAGAGATTAGAGCACCAACTAAGGATGCTGCAGCATAAACAATAATAGCCACTGATGATACATCTGCTGAAACTTCACTTATTACAAAGCCATAAATTGCGCCAAGCAAGCAAGCCCCTAAAACTCCACCAATTGCGCCCTCAACGGACTTCTTAGGTGAAAGAACTGGTGCCATCTTATGCTTTCCAAGAAATACACCTGTAAAGTAGGCAAATGTGTCATTACCCCATGAAGCTACAAAGATTAACCAAACAAGGTAAATTCCATTATCCATATCTCTAACAAGATAGATGTAAGAAATCATTACAGCTACATAAATAAGTGAGAAAAATGTCCACATAATGTCTTCAGCCTTATGCTTAGGAAATCTAAATACATAAAAGCTCATTAATACTAAAAAGGAAATAATAACAACAATCATATTATACTTTGTTGGATCTAGTAAAAGTAAAGCATAATAAGCTATTGCTGAAATATAGCTAATAATAGCTATTCCTGTTCTCTCAAGGTTTTTAACTCTGTTTAACTCATACATTCCAATTAGGGAAATACATAGGCAGGCGCCAAATAATAGCCAGCCACCAAAGCCTCCTGTAAGAGCTAATATTATAACCAAGAAAATACCACTAATAATTCTAGTTTTCACAACTAGTCCTCCTTAACACCGCCAAATCTTCTTTCGCGTTTATTATATTTTATAAAGGCCTTAACCAATTCGTCCTTGTTGAAATCTGGCCAATAGCAATCTGTGAAATAAAACTCTGTATAAGCTAACTGCCAAGGTAGGTAATTAGATAGTCTTTGCTCGCCAGATGTTCTAATAAGTAAATCTGGGTCTGGCATATAATTAGTGTCTAAATTAGCAGAAATCATATCTTCTGTTATATCTTCAGGCTTTAACTCTCCTAACTTTACCTTATCTGCAAGCTTTCTAACAGCTCTAGTAATTTCATCACGGCCACCATAATTAATTGCGATTGTAAATGTAAGACCTGTATTATCCTTTGTCTG
This sequence comes from Lachnospira sp., assembly GCF_016290755.1. NCBI lineage: Bacteria > Bacillati > Bacillota > Clostridia > Lachnospirales > Lachnospiraceae > Lachnospira > Lachnospira sp. Next base: position 10,635 of record NZ_JAEEVD010000045.1, on the reverse strand, counting down.
CTCCTCTAAGTTGTCAATAGCTTCATTAATATCATCAGATAACTCATCTCTTCTACCAATAACTCTACAACGAACATTGTTCTTCATAGACTTCTTTACACAGTCCTTAAGATAAGTTCTTAAGATATTCATAAGTGTTCCTACTTCTTCATCGGAACGTTTCCAATTCTCAGTAGAAAAGGCATATACAGTAAAATACTTAACACCAAGTTCATCTACAGTATAGAGCATCTTCTCAACCACCTTACTACCCTGTAGGTGTCCATAGGTTCTTGGCATATGCTTTGCCTTAGCCCATCTACCATTACCATCTAGAATAACTGCCACATGTGCAGGAATTTTCAAATCTAATTCTTCGTTATAATAGTCCATTCTTCTTCTCCAATAAATTCTAATATAATCACATGAAAATGGTCTTTAAAAACCACCTGTATTATAACATAAAAAGCCCCATTAAGCACACCTACTTCAGTCTGCTTAATGGAGCCTAGACTTTTAGTTTAGCTAGTAATTAAACTGTAAGGATTTCCTTTGACTTATCTTCGATTGCCTTGTCAATTAAAGCAACGTACTTATCTGTAAGTTTCTGAACATCATCCTCTAAGTTCTTAGCTTCATCGTCTGAAATATCTCCAGCCTTATTCTGCTTTTTAACATCGTCATTAGCATCTCTTCTGATGTTACGAATTGCAACCTTAGCATTGTCACCCTTCTTCTTAACATCCTTAGCTAATTCCTTACGTCTTTCCTCTGTTAATTCAGGGAATACTAATCTAATAACCTTACCATCGTTATTAGGAGTAATTCCTAAGTCTGAAATCAAGATTGCCTTTTCGATCTCCTTGATTAAGCTAGCTTCCCATGGTTGAATCTGAATAATTCTAGCTTCTGGAACTGAAATGTTAGCCACTGACTGAAGAGGTGATGGAGTTCCATAGTAATCAACTCTAATCTTGTCTAAAATATGTGGGTTAGCTCTTCCAGCTCTAATGCTTGAATATTCATCATATAAAGCATCGATTGATTTCTTCATTCTATCTTCGAATTCTTTAATATTGCTCATTGTCTTCTACCTTTCTTATTATCTTTTTATGCTGTAACGATAGTTCCGTTAAACTTACCAGTAAGTGCATTAACAATACTATTCTCTTCCTCTAAACCAAAGATCATAAGAGGAACCTTATTCTCCATACACATAACTGATGCTGTTAAATCAATAACACCAAGCTTCTTCTCAACTACTTCTTCAATTGAAATAGAATCATACTTCTTAGCATTAGGATTGATCTTAGGATCACTATCATAAACGCCATCAATTGCCTTTGCAAGTAAAATTGCATCTGCATCAAGTTCAATTGCTCTAAGGGCAATACCTGTATCTGTTGAGAAGAATGGATGTCCTGTACCACCTGCAAAGAAAACTACCATACCCTTCTCAAAATACTTATTAGCTCTATCCTTAGAGAAAAGTTTTGTCATACTACCACATTCAAAAGGAGTAAGAATATTAGTTTTAAGACCACATGATCTAAAAATCTCTGATACATAGATACAATTCATGATTGTAGCTAACATACCAATCTGATCAGCCTTTGGTCTATCGATGTTATTATTAGAACGTCCTCTCCAATAATTTCCACCACCAATAACGACGCCTACATCGATTCCTTTATCGATAACTTGCTTTACCTGACCTGCAATGTTCTCAATAAGTGCATCGTTATAACCGCCTTCCTTAGCAGCCAATGCTTCACCACTAAGCTTAAGTATTACTCTCTTAATATCCTTCACAATAAGCCTCCATTAATTGCTTTTTATCCAAAAATTGCGTTAGTATCAATATCAGAGTAGCACTGTGAGCATCTACCATCGATAGTTGCACCATTGTTAATCTGTACTGACTTAGACTTGATATCACCAACAACGATTGCTGTTGAATCAACAATAACTGGACCCTGCACATCAATATCGCCCTTAACAGCGCCAGCAATTACAGCTGATGTTGCAGTAATGTTACCAACAATAACTGTGCCCTGTCCAACCTTTACTGAACCCTTTGCATTAATATCGCCATTAATCTTAGCGCTATTAGCAAAGATTTCATTAGCTTGAGAATTACCAGCAAGAACGCCACTTACTGTTAACTTTCCTCTACAAGCTACATTTCCTGTTACGGAACCAAAAATATCGATTGAGCCTACTGACTCTAAATCGCCTGTTACTTTTAAACCAGCTGTAATAACAGCTGTTTCATCAGCGATCTCTTCTCCATCATCGCTAACTTCTTCTTCCTTACTAGCAGTTTCCTGTTTAGTTTCTTTTACACTCTTAGACTCTTTTTCTTCAAGCTTTGTATTAAGCTTATCTGAAATAGTGTCTTCTGCCTCCTTCTTTAATTCAGCAGCCATCTGAGCTAATTCTGGATCATCCAATGTGTCTACCATCTCTTCTACTTCCTCATTCTCTTTCTCGTAATTCTCGTCTGTCAAATCGTTAAGATCTTCTGATATGTCATCTTTGAAATCCTTAAAAAAACCCATCGATACATTTCCTCCCATAAATTACATCTAGCTTAAACAAGCAAAATGTCTACATCTACTCATATAAACATTTTTAAGTTAGTATAGCATAAAAGCGTCAGCCACACAAGTGACTGACGCCCATAAATTCTAACTTTTTCTAATAAATTATTATTTATTAAATATAGAATTAAGCTAACTGAGCTGCAACTTCTGCTGCGAAATCTTCCTGCTTCTTCTCGATACCTTCGCCTGTTTCGAAACGAACAAAGCTCTTGATTGAGATGTTAGCATTGTTAGCCTTAGCTACTTCTGCAACGTACTGAGCAACTGACTGCTTACCATCTTCAGCCTTAACATAAACCTGATCTACTAAACAGATTTCCTTAAGTTCCTTGTTAATTCTACCCTTAACCATACCTTCGATAATCTTATCGTTAGCATCTGGCTTCTCATTCTTAGCTGCTGCTGTAATGATTTCTGTTTCCTTAGCAAGATATTCCTGATCAACTTCTGCTCTTGTTGTGTAAAGTGGCTTAAGAGCTGCTGCCTGCATAGCTACGTTCTTAGCCATTTCTCTAATAGCTTCGTTATCAACATCTGTTTCAACGTCAACTAAAACACCGATCTTACCACCCATGTGGATGTAATCAGCTACGAAACCGTTAGTTGCTTCAACCTGAGCAAATCTTCTGATCTTAAGGTTCTCACCGATAATAGCTACCTTGCTAGCAAGTTCTTCAGCTACTGTCTTAGATTCATCAGTTGCACACTTTTCTGCTAAGAAAGCGTCAATGTCTGTAGCTGTTGTTGTAAGAGCCTGATTAGCAACTTCTGCTACGTATGCCTGGAAATCAGCGTTCTTAGCAACGAAGTCTGTTTCTGAGTTAACTTCTACGATTGCTGCCTTGTTACCTTCGATAACAGTCTTAACAATACCTTCAGCTGCGATTCTACCAGCCTTCTTAGCTGCCTTAGCAAGACCATTCTCTCTTAACCATTCTACAGCCTTATCCATATCACCATCTGTGTTAGAAAGTGCCTTCTTACAATCCATCATGCCGGCACCTGTTGATTCTCTTAATTCCTTAACCATTGCTGCTGTTACTGCTGCCATGTCAAAACCTCCATAAAAAAATTATTCTCTTTATAAACATTGTGTCTGCCTAAATGACAGACACAACTTAATTATATTGGTTATATTAGTTAAATTATTCAGCGTCTGCTACTTCTTCTGTTTCTTCAACATAAGAATCAGCTTCTGCACCCTGATTAGCTTCGATAACAGCATCTGCCATCTTAGCAACGATTAACTTAACAGCTCTGATAGCGTCATCGTTACCAGGAATAACATAATCTAATTCATCTGGATCACAGTTTGTATCTGCGATACCGATTAACTTAATACCTAAAGCCTGAGCTTCCTGAACACAAATTCTTTCCTTCTTAGGATCTACGATGAAGATAGCATCTGGAATCTTAGTCATATCCTTGATACCACCAAGGTTCTTCTGGAGCTTTTCAAGTTCCTTCTTTAAGTTGATAACTTCCTTCTTAGGAAGAACATCAAATGTTCCATCTTCCTGCATAGCTTCGATTTCCTTAAGCTTAGCAATTCTTGACTGAATTGTTCTGAAGTTAGTTAACATACCACCTAACCATCTTTCGTTAACGTAGTACATACCACATCTTTCAGCTTCTGTTGCGATAGCATCCTGAGCCTGCTTCTTTGTACCTACGAAAAGAACTGTACCGCCTTCTGCTACGATATCAGAAATTGCCTTGTAAGCTTCGTCAACCTTACCTACAGACTTCTGTAAATCGATAATATGGATACCATTTCTTTCTGTGTAGATGTACTCAGCCATCTTAGGGTTCCATCTTCTAGTCTGGTGACCAAAATGTACACCAGCTTCAAGTAACTGCTTCATTGAAATAACGCTCATTGTTATACCTCCATTGGTTAAATAATCTTCTATAGGCTTCTTCTTTTAGAACCACCGATGCGTTACTATCGGCACCAAATCTAAAATCCACCTACATGTTTAGTCTCAAACCACGATATTATATCAGTTATTAGAAAAAATTTCAAGTCCATATCTAATAAAATCTATACTTTAAATTCAAAATTTCTTGGCTTCCCTTGTAGCGTGGGCGTAAAGCTGAAATTTATCTCTCAACCTCAACAATCAGCTCGGAGAATATGCCTGATATGTTGATTGTATTTTCGGCAGTTTCGTTTTCTTCAAGCTTAACAATTTCTCCGTTTTTGCGGGTGATGAGCTTGCATTTTCTGCCGTTATTTGAGAATTTGTAGGTATCTGCATTTTCAAGGTGAACAATCGCTTTCGCTTTGAACTGGTTTATATCAAGTTTTGTACAGTTACCTGAAATAAAAAATTCGTAGTCAGTCTTTGTGGTAAACTCCAGACTTCCCTCTGTATCCCGGATAAAAACCTTTTCTGCGTCGCCGTCGTACTCAAGTCGGCTGATGCGTAAATCCTCAATAAAAAGTTCCTTAACGCTTGCGCAAAGCTCTGTATGCTCGGTAAACTTTTCAGGGAGTAAAAGAGTAATATCCACGCTTTCCTGTGCTTCAAAACGGCTGACGCCCTTTTTATTTACAAGTTCAACATCCAACTTATTACGTTTTTCGTCAAGTTTCACCTTGAAAAGAGAGCCAATTTCATCAAGTATTTCGGAAGAAAGCACAATATGGATTTTTTCATCCACACCTGTTTTGATAGTAATTTTCCTTGCACCGCCCAAGTTTATATCAAAATGCTTGCCGGTGTCGATGTCATAAACTGTTTCGCTTTCGAAAACCACCGGCTTTTCTTCCTGTTTTTTGACCTCTTCAAGCACAAGCTCATCGAGAGTGAGCTTGAAAAGCTCTGCGAGGATAATCATATTTTCAACATCAGGCAGACCTCGCTTGGTCTCCCATTTTGTTATAGCTTGACGGCTTACTCCTATTTTCTCAGCAAGCTGTTCCTGAGAAAGTCCCTCTTTTAATCTGTACTGCTTTAATTTATCACCAAAATCCATTTTTGCCTCTCCCTTATTCCTTAATGAGTACATATGCTGAAATCTTCCTTATCGGCATACACAAAATAATACTTATCATAATGTTTACTAAAATCTGAGCTACTGCAAATAGCATTAAAAAGCCAAATGAAATCTCAATGTTATTTTTCATGACACCCAAAGTCTCAAAAATAAATTGATAGATTGCCGGCATATAATAAATTGCCAAAAAGCCAGAAAGCACAATTGCCACCATCGACACAGGCATAAATGAACCTGTTGTCTGTAAAATAAGCTGTGAACTTGTGTAGCCCATTGCTTTGTAAATACCTAACTCCTGTCTTCTTTTTACAAGCAGAGACTTGATAACAATATATAAAATAAATAACACAACGAGAATTGTTACCGCACAAATTGATACTACAAGCACCACAGTGATACCCATATACATATCCTGTGCTTCAGTTTGAAGCTTGTAAGAATTCACTGTGTCTGCCACCAATGCAGAGTAATCGGATTTATATTCCTTTGTAATCTTTTCGGCATTTTCAGCATTTTCAAGATACACATAAAGGTATGGAGTCTGATTTTGGTTAAAGAGACTGTTGTATCCTTCTATGCTCAGTTCACAAAGCTCGCCCTGTAAATTTACGCTTTGCACAAAGCCTGTAACCTGAAAGCTTTTTGTGATACCGTCCACCGTCACGCTGACTGTATCACCGATTTTAAAATTTTCTTCAAAAACACTGCCCAAAGCGATTTCATCTGCATCTTTCGGATTTTCACCCATATAACATACATCATTTCTCACCTTTGAGAAGTCCTCGCAAGCAAAAGCAGTCACTGTTTTATCTTCAATTTTAACAATTGCAGACATGTATTTCAATGTATTTTGCACACGATTATCCTTATCAAGTTTTGACTCAAGCACACTCATGCTGTCGCTTTTAGGATAAATAATCACATCCGCTACTTCATCTGACAAAGCAGACATGAAATTATCCGGCTCAACTACTACATTGTAGAATAGTGTGCCTGAAAATGCTATGAAAACCGTCAGCACAAAAGACACCAGAAAGAGCATTATATTCTGTTTTGTAGAGGCTATCATCTGCTTTAAGACAAGCAGGAATTTTGTATTGCCTCTGTTTTCTTCAAACGGAAAATAATTTTTCTTTGTGTGCTTTGAACTTATATTACCTCTTAAGCCGTCAATAGGCTGAGTTTTCTTGATTTTTCGTGCGGATATATATGTGAAGAACGAAACAACACTGCAAAGAATACAAGCCACACATACAAAGCTCAGCAAATCAAAGCTAACAGCAAACGAAAAACCTGACTGAACAGTAAGCAGCAAGCAAAGCACAGGAAGTAAAGTGTAAGACAGACCAATACCGAGAATTGCAAACAATAGCGAAACAATAGCATAAGACAGTGTAATACTCGCTACAATCTGAGCACTTGTATAACCCAGAGCTTTAAGCACGCTCATATTTGTAATTTCGGACTCAATAGCATTTTTAACTTTGAAGTTACTTAGGAATACGCTAACTGCAAGGATGATTAGTGCAAAAGCGGTTAAAATAAGTACAAGCAGATCCGTAACCATTGTCCGTGTGCCCTTTACGCTTTCGCTGTCAAGAATTGATAAAACCATAACACCTTTGTTCTCAATTGCTTTGCTGACATCATCTTTCACTTCATCAAGGCTTGCATCGCTCTTTACACTCATTGAATATTCAACCACAGACTTGTCACTATAAGAATTTGCAAGCTCTGCAAACTCTTCTTTTGGTAAATAGGCGCACAGCAAACCCGAACCATAGTTGCCGTACTGCATTTCTTCAATCACACCTGCCACAGTGTAACTATGGAACTTGCCGTCAATTGCATAAACGATTTCGTCATTCACAGCAAATCCACCAAAGTTGGATACATAAAGTGGGATATAGATTGGATCGTCAACATTATTTTTGCTTTCACTCACAAGTTCATAATTGTTAAGAGTACGCTTGTCGTCAATGTTATAAAACACTGTGTTCATTGAAAAATCCGCACCATTGAAATCCTTGACAGTAGCTTCTGTCATAAGAGCAGTTATGCTTTCGATTTTCTCTACCTTTTCGATTTCATCAATTGCTTTTTCAAGTTCACTGCTGTTTGGGACCTCAGGAACAATTGCGGTAAGCATTGCGGTACTTAACTTTTCAAACTTTGTATCATAAGCCCTATCTACCTGACACAGCAAAACCGCTGCACAATTTAATATTAGAGCAGTTATCAGAATGATAACGCCGAATGATATAAAGGAGGTTTTTTCTTTTTTTAAGTTGTATAAAATCTGATTTGCTATTTTTTTCATATTACCATCCCATCTCTGTTAAAAAGTTGTTTAACTTTGCTTCACGGTCTTTACTTTCATTTGTGTAACCCCCAAGGTCACACTCACCGTAGATCATGCCGTCTTTAAGATATAACACACGGTTGCCTCTTAAGGCTGTTTTCTTGTCATGAGTTACCAATATAATGCTCTGACCATCATTATGAAGCTTTGTAAAAACATCAAGAACCGCAGTTGAGTTATTTGAGTTCAGTGCACCTGTGGGCTCATCGGCAAAGAGAATCTCGGGTTTATTTATAACTGCCCTTACAATGCCTGCTCGCTGAGCCTCACCGCCCGACACCTGAGATGGGAACTTTTTGCGTGTTATCTCAGGAATATTAACAAGCTCGAAAAGCTCTTTGGCATATTTCACTGAGTCCTTTTTGCTTGTTCCTGACAATGCACTCGCCGTAAGTACATTATCCATAAGGCTCATCTTATCAAGAAGATAAATCTGCTGAAAAACAAAACCACAGTTCTTTCGCCTGAAAATTGCCAGCCTATCATCACTTAAAGATGTAATTGTTTTGTCGTTCCAAACAACTTCGCCAGAGCTTGGCCTGTCCATTCCCGAAAGGGAGTAGATCAGTGTGGACTTGCCTGCACCTGAACTACCCATAATCACAGTAAAGTCACCCCTATATATATTAAGGTCTAGATTTTCAAAAATTGTCTGCTCTGTGTCACCTGTGATAAAACTCTTTTTAAGTTTAGTTGCCTTGATAATGATTTCTTTTTTGTTACTCATAACAATGCCTCCATCAGTATTTTGATTTACACTCGCATCTTACACAAAATGAAAAAGTAGCACCACCAACACCTGTTTACAAATAAAAAAACGGACGCTACTTTCCGTAGCATCCGCTTAAAATCAAAGTTTACTGATGTGTAATAATCTTTGCAATATTCTCATAGGAATCACCCTTTGTTAAAGTGTAAGTTCCTATTCTAATCTTTGTATCATAACCAGTATCATACATATACTTACTAAATGCAGATACATCTGAGATTACCCCTGCATTGTAAATAATATTAAATACTTCCTTTGTTGAAGTACCTGATGGAATTTCAATTGTAGCTGTTGTTGAAGCAGCTGTAGTAGCTTCTGTAGTTGCCTCAGTTGTAGCCTCCGTTGTGGCCTCTGTTGTAGCTTCAGTTGTGACTTCTGTCTGACTTTCTGTAGCTAGAGTTGTCTCTTCTACATTTTCATTAGAGCTCTTAGTTTCAAAAGAGATTGTGTCACCGTTTTCTTCCTGAACTGTATATGAAATATATGCTGATGTTGTGTCTTCGTTTGCTGTTGTGTTAGTTGTGACTGCATTAGCTATAGTTAAAATGCTTGCACTAACAATAACTCCTGCGCCAAAACCGCCTAAATACTGCTTGAATCTCATATTACCCCTCCTTACTTAGTTTCTTTATAAAGATCTACTACTAATTTAACCTCGCCAATACCAAGATTTAAGTATTTAGCAATATCCTTATTAGAGAAACCTAAGCTTGAAAGCTTTAAGATTCTATCATTATTAGAAGCGTCGCTGTCAAATTCAACGTCGCTAATATTCTTCTTTAAAAGGTCTAGCTTTCTTTGATCAGAAGTCTTTTTAGTGCTTGTCTTTCTTGTAGTGCTCTTCTTTACTGTTGTTTCAGACTTCTTTCTTGACTTTGAAACCTTCTTAACTTCGTCTGCTGCCACCTCAGGAACTTCTGTAGTGTCTGCTGCTTCTGAAAGCTTTGAAGTCTTTGTTTCTGTAGCTGTTTCTGTAGCTGCAGCTGCACTAGTAGCCTCTGCCTTAACTTCTTCAAAGCCAACTGACTCTTCAAATTCAAAACCTTCTAATACATCTGCCTCATCATCTAATTCTGCATCTTCCTTAGCTTCATTACTAGTTGATTTCTTAGCAGATTTCTTTATCTCTTCAATATCTGTGATTACATCTGAAAATGGATTGGCATCCTCAGCTTTAATAAAGTCCTTTTTTTGATTCTCTTCAGAAAGGATAATATTTTCCTTTTCTTTAGCAAAATCAACTACCTTAAAGACTTCCTTATCTACCTCAGAAGCTACCTTCTTTCTTTCAAGTTCTTCTGCTTGAGTCTTTCTCATAGTTAAATTCTTATCTCTATTAGAATCGCTTTTCTTTACTAGCTCTTCTAATCTTTGACGGGCCAAATCCTTTACTTCCTCACCTTCATTTAATTCAGGCGCAGAATTTAGCTCCTCTTCTTTATTGACATTTTCCTTAACCTCAGCATGAATCTTTTCAACCTGTCTCTTTGTTATATTAACATCCTTTACAGTTGACTTGATTTCCTTAGCCTTTTCATTGAGCATGTCATATAAAAATACTGTTTCGTTGTGATTTCTGTTGATTTCACCAAGTACATTTTCAGCATACTCATTCATCTCTAAAATCTTAGTGTTAGAAATCTTATCAAGAGAACTTTCAGTCTTCTCTGTTACATTAAGAATCTGAGCATCAATAATTTCGTTGATCTGCTTTCTTAACTTATCTTGCTGCTCCTTTGTAAGTTCAGAGGATATCCCCTGGCTTTCCTTGTTATCCTTGTCGAAATTAAATACAATGCTTAATACGACACAGATAATTCCAATAATAATTAAAGTTACACTAACGGTTGTCATATAACCCTCCCATTAATTTTTTTAGATTTTAATATCGAAATCCGTGCTTCCCTGTCCTTTAA
>NZ_JAEEVD010000044.1:0-20895 GCF_016290755.1 Lachnospira sp. | reverse complement strand
CCACCTGTCAGAAGGGGCTTTAACCCCTTCTGACACTAGTAAGCTTTATACCCCCGCTTAAAGCTTACGCTTTTGAAGCGGGGGATTGCTTACACTGCGTTCATATTATTCTAGTGGTTAAACTTTATTCTTCTTATAATTTCTAGAAATTATCTTCTAACTTCTCCTGCTCCTCTGACCTAAAGTTTTCTAGGAAATCTAGTAAATCTCCCTTCTTTATAGGCCTTGAGAAAAAGAAGCCCTGAATCTCATCACAACCATAGCCAATAAAAGACTCTAGCTGATCTTTATTCTCCACGCCCTCAACTAAAATTTTTAAATCTAGTTCCTTAAACATAGAGATTACATTTTTAATTATGGTTTGCATAACCTCATTCTTATACTCATCTACAAAAAGCTTATCAAGCTTAACAATAGTTATTGGCAGGGTTCCAAGTCTTCTAAGATTAGAATACCCCGTTCCAAAGTCATCTAGAGAAAACTTAATGCCATAATCGTTTAGCTTAATAAGATTGTTCATAACCACAGCCTGAGAATAACCAGCAATGCTTTCTGTAATTTCAAAGTTTACTTTATCTGGAGATATCTCCATACACTTCATTTTATTTATGATATTATCCGCCAAATTCACCTGAAGACATTGCTGGATTGAAAGATTAATTTCCACAAATTCAAGTCCACTTTTTACAAAATCTTCACTAGCAATAAATTTAAAAGTCTCATCTAAAACATAGTCGCCAATTCTTAGAATCGCCCCACTCTTCTCCGCTGCTCTAATAAATACCTTTGGAGATACAAAGCCATATTCCTTGTCATATAGTCTTAGCAAAGCCTCGGCACTTTTAAATTTCTTTTCCTTAACAGAATAAATTGGCTGATAATAAACCATGAAATTATCCGTTAAATAAGCCTTTTCAATGATTTTATCAATGTTTGTATTTATACTTACTTCCTTATCATTAATAATGTCCTTAGCCTCGTAAATATTTCCCATGAGCTTGCTATTATTGTAAAAGCTATTGGAAAATGTAATCAAATCCTCCACGCTAGCAATATCCTCTGGGAATACAAGACTGCAAAGGTAAGCGTTTATATTTACATTTATATGATTAAAACTAATAGGCTTTGAAAGCTCATTATCAATTAGTTTGGCTAAGGCCTTAACCCTGTTTCCATCAATACGATTAACAATAATTGCAAACTTGCCATCGTTTAAATAATAAAGAATATATCTACCCTTAATTAAGTTAGTCGAATTCTGAATCATACCTGCAGTTCTTCTAATTAAGGAATTGTAGTGCTCATAGGATAAAAGCCCCCTAAGCATTGAAGAATTCTTTAATTTAACTAGAAGTATCATTCGATTAGACTTAGTCTTTTCGTATCTTTTCGTATCAGATATAAAGGAGTTCATATTGTGAAAACCTGTAACTCCATCAATTAAAACCTCCGGCCTTTGAACCGTCTGGCTTACCAAAAGATTAACTAAAGATAGGGCAAAGGGCTCCACAACTAAATACGGGAAGAACCATTGAATTCCAATTGCAAGTACACTAATAGGATACATCAAAACAATACTATTAAAGTGTGACTGTGCATACCAATCTCTGTATTGAATTACAAAGAAAAAGGAATAAAAGAAATTCAGACTACCAATAAAATACATTAGAAGTATATAATTTCCTCTAATATAATGTCCCATTTCATCAATTCTAAAAATCATGCCATTATAATGATTTACAATCAATAAAATAATGATAGCTAGAATTGAAAGAATATGAAAAATCCAGAAGCCATGCCTCTTAAACATAATTTGCCACAAGTCTATAATGCTAATATTATACAAAGTATATATGAAAATATTAGACAAATGAAATAGAAAATAAAGGGAATTAGGTATAAAGGCAGTCCTAATTTCAAATAAACTATTATGCATGCTCGTATCAATAGTTATAGCCCATATATCAAAAATGCAAGTTATAATTCCCCATATAGCATTAAATATAAAAAACTTATTCGATGCTCCCCTAGTCATCTTTCTATAAAAGAAAGAAAACACAATGATGGCATTTACTAAAAGCGCTGCAACATCAAAATATATAATTCTTATCATATAAGAAATCTCCTTATATATTTACCTTAAAAACTATTTTTATTATATCATTTAACATATATTTCTACAATTAATATAAAGCCTTATTCTTAGGGAAAATGCATCAAGGCAATAAAAACCAGAAACTAGCCTAGGCTAATTTCTGGTTTAAATCTTATATCTTAATCTAAAGTTTTATATAATCTTAACTTAGTTATTAGCTAAATATTCCTCATTTAACTTAATAACCTTATTCATTACCTCAGGTCCTGGTGCGCCAAGAGTAAGTCTCTTATTAACACAAGTCTCTAAGCTAATTGCCTCATAGATATCCTCATCAAATACGGGGCTAATCTTCTTATATTCTTCAAGAGAAAGGTCATCAAGTGCGATTCCCTTATCAAGGCAAAGAAGAACTAACTGGCCAACAATACCATGAGCTTCTCTAAATGGTACGCCCTTCTTAACTAAATAATCAGCGGCATCTGTAGCATTTGTAAAGCCATGCTTAGCAGAATCAGCCATTCTCTTATCATTAAACTTCATTGTATCAATCATACCCTTAAAGAGGCTGACACAGCCCTTTACAGTATCGATGGCATCAAAAGTTAATTCCTTATCTTCCTGCATATCCTTATTGTAAGCAAGAGGAATTCCCTTCATTGTTGTAAGAAGTCCCATAAGTGCTGCATAAACTCTACCTGTCTTACCTCTTACAAGCTCTGCAATATCTGGATTCTTCTTCTGTGGCATAATTGAGCTTCCTGTCGAAAATGCATCATCAAGCTCAATAAACTTATACTCATTAGAATTCCAAATAATAATTTCTTCAGAGAATCTGCTTAAATGCATCATAATAGTTGAAAGTGCTGATAAGAATTCAATTAAGTAATCTCTATCAGAAACTGAATCCATACTATTAAGTGTAGGTCCATTAAATTCTAGTAACTTAGCAGTTAACTCTCTATCTAGAGGATAAGTTGTACCAGCTAGAGCCCCTGCGCCAAGTGGACAGTAATTCATTCTCTCATAGATATCTGAAAGTCTTGATCTATCTCTTTTAAACATCTCAAAGTATGCGCCAAAGTGATGTGCTACAGTTACAGGCTGAGCTTTTTGTAAATGAGTGAAGCCTGGCATAAATGTTGTAACATTTTCCTTCATAATACGAAGAATAACCTGCATTAATTCCTTAACTTCTTCATTTACAGCTAAAATCTCATCCCTTGTATAAAGTCTCATATCAAGTGCAACCTGATCATTTCTGCTTCTACCAGTGTGAAGCTTCTTACCAGCATCACCAATTCTTTCAATAAGGTTTGCCTCCATAAATGTATGAATGTCCTCATATTCATCATCTATAACAAGCTTTCCTGCTTCGATGTCAGCTAAAATTGCCTTTAAGCCATTAACAATCTTCTCGCCTTCTTCTTCGCTAATAATCCCTGATTTAGCAAGCATAGTAGCATGTGCAATACTACCTCTGACATCTTGTTTATAAAATTTTTGGTCAAAGGAGATTGATGCATTGAAGTTATTAACTAACTCATTAGTCTCCTTTGTAAAACGACCGCCCCAAAGTTTCATTTTCATTTCCTCCTAATGTTTTAACGATTTAACTCATTAAAATGTAATCACTACTAATTTAGCAAATGTTTACTAGGATGTAAACCTCCTTTTAGGATTTAAGCTATTTAATTTTACTTCCCTTAGAATCTCTATGAGCCAACTTTAAGTTAGTAAGGTTAAGTTCCTTCTTCTTATACTCAACCGTTACCTCATCTCCATCAGTAACTAAGAAGACCTCATCAATATGATCATCCTTAGCTAACTTCATAGCACGAACACCAAGAGCATTCTTCTTCTTTTGAGGAATGTCAGTTAGAGGGAATTTTAAAATGTTACCATTAGCACTAGCAAGGCAAACGTTCTGGTTACTTTCCACAACCTCTTCCTCTACAATGCCACCCTCAAGGGTAAACTTAGAATAAATAGCAATCTTAGCATCTGTTGTATAAACGCCTACTAAGCTATCATCCTCACCAAGCTTTGTAGCCGAAACTGTCTTTTTATTAACTTCAAACTCAGAAGCATCCACAAGCTTTGCCATACCATTCTTTGTAACAAAAAGTAGCTTCTTATTCTTGATTGTTGCCTCAGAACCGAGGAAGCAAATATTTTCTCCACTACTATCGTAATTACCAACATTATCAATAGGAGTACCCTTGTCTCTAAATCTAGTATATGGTAAGTCCTTTACCTTAACCTGATGCATATTACCTGTGTCTGTGAAAATGAGAATCTTACCGGTATTCATACATGTAAAGACATACTTATTCTCTGCATGTACTGCTTCCTTATTTCTCTCATAGGCAGAAATATCAATAGTCTTAGCATAGCCAAATCTATCCATAATAAAGACTACTTCCTTCTCTTCCATCTTCTTTTCTTCATAAACAGCTTCCTTAGCATCAAGAATCTGAGTTCTTCTAGCTCTAGCATATTCCTTCTTAATTCTTAAAAGTTCAGCCTTAATTACCTTTGCCATTTCTTTTCTAGATGAAAGGATCTTCTCATATTTT
The DNA here is from genome assembly GCF_016290755.1 of Lachnospira sp. NCBI lineage: Bacteria > Bacillati > Bacillota > Clostridia > Lachnospirales > Lachnospiraceae > Lachnospira > Lachnospira sp. The sequence goes on along the minus strand of NZ_JAEEVD010000044.1, from coordinate 16,221 downwards.
TCAATCTTCTTTAAGCATTCTTCGAATTCCTTCTGAAGCTGTAAAATTTCAAGACCAATTAATCTATAAAGACGCATCTGTAAAATCTCTGTAGCCTGGCGCTCTGTAAAATCAAGCTTAGCTGCACTTGCCTTAGATTTTTCAGACTTAAAATTAATACCTTCAACATTACCGTTAACTAAGCAATCCTTAGCCTGAGCTAAATTCTTACTTCCTCTAAGGATTTCAATAATTAAATCAATAATGTCGCAGGCACGAATAAGACCTTCTTTAATCTCCTTATTGTCTCTTTCCTTTTTAAGGAGAGTTGTATATTTTCTTGTGGCAAGATCAAACTGGAAGTCTACATGATGCTTAATAACCTGCTTAAGGCTTAAAGTTTCTGGTCTTCCATTAACAATAGCAAGCATGTTAACACCAAAAGTATCTTCAAGCTTTGTCTTCTTATAAAGCATGTTCTCTAAGTTCTTGTAATCAGCGTTCTTCTTAAGTTCAAGAACGATTCTAATGCCTTCCTTAGAAGATTCATTTGAAACATCCACAATATCACTTGTCTTCTTAGTTTCAATTAAATCAAGAACATCTGAGATAAACTTAGAAATATTAGCTCCAATCATTGTGTATGGAATCTCTGTAATAACTAACTTATCTCTTTCACTTCTCTTTGTGGCTGGCTCGTAAACCACCTTACCACGAAGCTTTACCTTACCCTGACCTGTTTCATAGATGTCCTCTAAGTCAGACTTATTAATTACAATACCGCCTGTAGGGAAATCTGGTCCTGGCATAATTTCTAATAATTCCTTAGTTGTAATTTCAGTGTTATCCATATAGGCACAAACTGCATCACAAACCTCAGCTAGATTGTGAGGTGGAATATTAGTTGTCATACCAACGGCAATACCATCAGCACCATTAATAAGTAAATTAGGTACTCTAACTGGTAAAACCTCTGGTTCTTTTTCTGTTTCATCGAAGTTTGGTAGGAAATCTACTACATTTTTATCAAGATCAGTTAAATACACGTCCTCTGTAAACTTCTGGAGTCTAGCCTCAGTGTATCGCATAGCAGCAGCTCCATCACCTTCAATAGAGCCAAAGTTACCATGACCATCTACTAAAGCCATTCCCTTCTTAAAATCCTGTGATAAAACTACTAATGTCTCATAAATTGAGCTATCACCATGTGGATGATATTTACCCATGGTATCACCAACAATTCTTGCTGACTTTCTATGGGGCTTATCATGTCCTAAATTTAATTGGTCCATAGCGTATAAAACTCTTCTTTGAACAGGCTTTAAACCATCTCTTGCATCTGGTAAAGCTCTTGCTGTAATTACACTCATGGAATAATCTATATAAGACTTTTGCATTATTTCAGAATACTCAGTCTTTACTATCTGTTCAGCCATATATCCTCCCGTTTAATATTCTAATTATTAATTAGAATTTATGTCTTTATTATACAAGTAATAATTTAAGCATCGATCTCAGCTTCATTGGCATGAGCATAGATAAATGCACGTCTTGGTGGTACTTCACTACCCATAAGCATAGAAGTAACCTCCGCTGCCATTCTCGCATCTTCAATTTCTACTTGTTTTAAAATTCTAGTTTCAGGATTAAGAGTTGTCTCCCAAAGCTGCTCAGGATCCATCTCACCAAGTCCCTTATATCTTTGAAGAGTAAAGCTACCTTCTTCATGATTCTTTCTATAATTTTCAAGAGCCTTGTCATCATAAAGATACATGCCTTCATCCCCAGACTTCTTCTTAGTCTTCTTTGGCACTACCTTATAAAGAGGTGGTGTTGCAATATAGACATGACCCTGATTAATAAGCTCAGGCATGAATCTATAGAAGAATGTGAGTAAAAGTGTATCAATATGAGCACCATCCACATCGGCATCAGTCATAATAATAATCTTGTCATAACGAAGCTTTGAAATATCAAAGTCATTACCGTAACCCTCTAAGAAGCCACAATTAAAGGAATTAATCATAGTCTTAATTTCTGCATTAGCTAAAACCTTATCGATTGTTGCCTTCTCAACATTTAAGATCTTACCTCTAATTGGAAGGATTGCCTGAGTTCTTCTGTTTCTAGCAGACTTTGCAGAACCGCCGGCAGAATCACCCTCTACAATAAATACTTCGCACTCCTCAGGATTTCTACTTTCACAGTTAGCAAGCTTACCGTTGCTATCAATTGAGAATTTCTGCTTTGTAAGAAGATTTGTCTTAGCCTTTTCCTCAGCCTTGCGAATCTTAGCTGACTTTTCAGCACAAGCAATAACAGCCTTTAGAGCCTCTAAATTCTTATCAAAATATAACTGAACCTCGTCGTTAGTTATAGCCGATACAACTGTTGAAGCATCAGGATTATCAAGCTTAGTCTTTGTCTGGCCTTCAAATCTTGGTGCTGGATGCTTAATAGCAACAATAGCTGTCATACCATTTCTAACATCAAGACCAGTAAAGTTATTATCCTTATCCTTAAGAATTCCTAACTCTCTAGCATACTGATTAATAATCATTGTAAACTTAGTCTTAAAACCTGTAATATGTGTACCACCCTCTTGAGTGTAAATGTTATTACAGAAACCAAGTATATTTTCCTCGAATTCATTTACATACTGGAAAGCAACTTCCACTTCAATGTCATCCTGCTTATTCTTAAAATAAACAATATCACAAACAGTTTCCTTGCCTACATTTAAGTCCTTAACATAAGCTAAAATACCATCTTCTTCATGGAAAGTTTCCTCTTCAGGTTCTTCACCTCTAAGGTCCTTAAAATTAATTGTAAGTCCTGGATTTAAATATGCGATTTCATGTAATCTTGACTTGATTGAATCCGCCTTAAATCTAGTCTTTTCAAAGATTTCACCATCAGGAAGGAAAGTAACTGTTGTACCTGTATCATGCTTTCTGCAAGTACCAATCTCCTTAAGAGGAGCTACTGCCTTACCTCTTTCATATCTTTGCTTATAAACTTTACCTTCAAGTCTGATTTCAACCTCTAACCAAACTGAAAGAGCATTAACAACGGATGCACCTACACCATGTAAACCACCAGAAATCTTGTAACCGCCATCGCCAAACTTACCTCCGGCATGAAGTACAGTAAATACAACCTCAACTGCTGGAATACCAGCCTTAGGATGAATTCCTATTGGAATACCTCTACCATTATCCTTAATAGTAGCTGTACCATCTGCATTAAGACTAACTGTAATATCACTACAAAAGCCCGCTAAATGCTCATCTACAGAATTATCTACGATTTCATATATAAGATGATTAAGACCCTTAGTGCCTACTGAACCAATATACATACCAGGTCTTTTTCTAACCGCTTCTAGTCCTTCCAAAATGGAAATACTATTAGCATCATATTTCTTAGTTGCCATAAAATTTTCTCCCTTTTATTTAAAATGCAAGTCTAATTAGATAAATAAGAATTAAAAATGCTTTCAAAGTTTGATGAATAAATTGAATTAGAACGAACGCTAAGTTTTGCCCAAACTCCTGTATTAAAATCTACATAATACTTTGATTCGTACTCATTCATATACTCATTAAACTGCTCTAATTGCTTGCTTTCTAAGATTGTTGTCTTATTGACTTCAGTCTTAGTTTTATCATTATCAGAAGTACAACGAATTAGATAATAAAGTCCATTAACTTCAAAAACCTCACTCATATCACCAGTAGATAGGTTAAAGGCAATGTCTTCAAATGTCTGATCCATTTCACCCTTCTTTAATTCCATTTCATAATTGCCATCGTCATTGATTTCCTTTGCAAGGGCAAAGAAAGAGCTACCTGACTGAATGCTATTATAGGCATTCTCCACCTCTTCCTTAGAATCGCTTACAATATACTGAATATCAATAACTCTAGCATCATCATAACTTACCTCAATGTCATATTCAGAAATAATATCCTCATATAATTTATTAGCAATGGCAAATTTAGTATACATCTCTTCTAGATCCTCTAAACTTACATCTAACTGCTTCTTATCATCATCGGATAAGTTATTGTAATACTCAGCAGCTGCTGCCTCTACGTTGTTCTCTTCATCTCTACTTAAAACAACGCCTCTTTCCTTTGCTAGCTTATTTAGCATAGCAACTCTTATTAACTTAACTTTAATTTGATCATTAACATAAGAATAAAAAGATTCTCCATCAATTGTCTCATTCCAGATATCTTCACCTAAAAGCTCTTCGTACTGGCTTCTAGCATCAGACATTAAAATCTTAGCTTCGGCTTTAGTCATTGAAATGCCATCCACTTTAAGAATTGTATTAGAATTTAGCCCTGTTGATATATAAACAAAATGGCCATTGAAAAAAATCATAAAAATTAAACATGCTGCAACTAAAACCGCTGCAGACACTAAAGCAATTAATCTCTTCTTGTTAGTCTTCAAAACCCTTACTCCTTTAGTCCATTATTCTGTAAAATCTTGCTATAGCTGCAATCGCACACGTGTAGCTCTTTTCCCACCACAAGGGGGGGAAGTGCTCGCATTAGATGCGGCAGAGCCGCAACTCGCACACGTGTAGCTCCTTTCCCACCACAAGGGGGGAAGTGCTCGCATTAGATGCGGCAGAGCCGCAGCTCGCACACGTGTAGCTCCTTCTTTGAAGGAGCTACTTGTGATACGGCTCGTTCTTCATAATTCTATAGCTTCTATAAATCTGTTCAAGTAAAATCACACGCATTAACTGGTGTGGAAAGGTCATCTTAGAAAAGCTAAGCTTATAGTCTGCTCTAGCTAAGACCTCACTTGATAAGCCAAGGGAACCACCAATCACAAAGCTAATATCGCTCTTTCCAGAAATTCCTAGCTCATCAATCTTTTTTGATAACTCGACAGAATCTAGCATCTTGCCTTCAATGGCAAGGGCTATAACATAGGAGTCGTCTTTTATATTAGATAAAATTCTCTCCCCTTCTTTTCTTTTGATTAAGTCATTAACAGTATCACTTGCATTATCCGGTGTCTTCTCATCAGGAAGCTCTATAATCTTTAGATTACAGTATCTTGAAAGTCTCTTAGAGTACTCATCAATAGCACCTGTAAAGAACTTCTCTTTCACCTTGCCAACGCATACAATGTTAATCTTCAAGCAATTCACCTCTAACCTTCAACTACAAAATATTCACCGCTAGGAAGTTTAAAAACTTCTAGCTGCTCTTCTAATTCTTCATCAGACATAGAACTAACATCCATACCTTCTTCTGCTAGGGCATCTCTTAATTCCTTAATGTCCTTACAAACAAAAGCAAAGGACTCTTCAAGAAAATCCTTAGCCTCATCAAGATCAAAGACTACATCCTCCATAAAAAGTTTTGCTTGCTCTTTTAAGAAAACCTCTGCACAGGCTGTTAAATGCTTCTCGTCCATAATAATCTCCTTATGATAAAATTTGTGGGAAACGCTCCCTTAATGTATCAACTACTCTCTTGGCCTCGTAGTTACCATGTTTCTTAACATCTGCTACAGCCTTCTCCATGACATAAGAATACTTAACATTATCAAGCATAGTAATATCATTATAATTATCACCAAATGCCATACACTCATTAGACTGTAATTTAAAATACTCCTTAATCTGATTAATAGCCTTACCCTTAGAAACACTAGTCTCCATAAAGTCTAGGTAGAGATCACCAGATACTGCAATACTTGCCTTACCCTGCCATCTATCAAAGAAATAGTCTCTAGAATTAGAGATACCTGAAAGGTCACAAACAGCCACCTTTAAAATATCTTCCCTAATCTCACTAAAATCCTCTACTAGAGTTGTATGATAGTTAACTACCTCGGTCATTCTATGATGATATTCTTTAGTCTTAGGCTTAATATAGGCAGTCTTTTGTCCTGAAACTAAGACCTCACAATTAGCTCTATTATAAACATCATCAATAATTTCAAGGGCTAAGTCTCTCTCCATAGCTGTCTTAGCTATTACCTTGTCCTTATAAGCTACTAATGCACCGTTCTCAGCAATATATACCAAATCCTTTGAAACTGGCTCAAATAGTCTCTTTAGAGAGGTAATCTGTCTACCTGATGCAGCAGCAAAATGTATTCCCGACTTTAAAAGCTTAGCTATTGCTCTTAAAGTTTCTTCATCTACACTCTGTGCCCCATTAAGAAGTAGTGTACCATCTAAGTCACTTGCTATAAATCGTATCATATTAACACCTTTCGTAATCTATTCTATATCCTAATTTATAAAGTTCAAGACATATTCTTGCTACTGGCAAGCCAACTACATTATTATAGTCGCCCTCAATAGCCTTAATGTAGGCGGCAAAAAGCCCCTGAATTCCATATGCCCCTGCCTTATCATAAGGCTCTTTAGTTGATATGTAGGCCTCCACACTCTCATCTGTTAAAGGGTAGACTAAAACTTCTGTCTTCTCACTAAAGCTAATCTCTTTAGCCTCCACTTTATCGCCCACGCCACTTGTCTTAATAAGACAAACTCCTGTGTAAACCTGATGAGCATTATCAGAAAGTCCCTTAATCATTCTTCTAGCATCTTCCTTATCCTTAGGCTTAGTTAGAATCTCGCCCTTGTGATAAACCACTGTATCTGCGCCAATAATCACACAATCAGAGAGGTCTTCCCCTCTTTCCTTTAGCATATCAAATACAGCTCTTGCCTTCCTTCTTGAAAGTTCCTTCACATAATCGTAAGGAGGCATTAGTTCAATCTCCTCACTTGCCTGACTAGTTATAATCTCAAATTTAATACCGACCTGCTCTAAAAGTTCCTTTCTTCTAGGAGAAGCAGAAGCTAAAATAATTCTCATAATTAAATTCCTTTCTCGACTTACCATGTCCTATATTAACATTCTTTTATGAAAAATAAAAGTCCAAAAAGAAATTTTGTTCGTTTCTAATCTAAAGAAAAGGGATAGAAACATTTTCCTATCCCTTAACTAATTCCTTATTAAAAACAAACTACATTATTGTTAAATCCTACTTATCAAGACTTCTATTCATAGCTGACTCAACCGCATCAATAGAAGCTCTAATAATATCGTGATCAATACCAATACCAAAGTAGCCCTTGCCATCATCGCCCTCAATACCTACATAAGCAATAGCCGAAGCACCAGAACCACTCTTTAAAGCATGCTCTTCATAAACTGTAATATTACATGGCTTATTAAAATGTTTAGCAAGTGCGTTACTTACTGCATCAAGACGACCCTTACCAGCCGCATTAACTGTAAGAGACTGTCCATTTTCTTCAATAGTAACTGCTGTCTGAATTCCATCTTCCTGCTTAAAATGTACCTCTGTAATCTTAAAGTTTGGTGTATATTTCTTATATCTCTTCTCAAAGATTTCAAGAACCTCATCTGGCGCTAATTCCTTATGAGCATTATCAGAAACATCCTTTACAGCATAGCCTAAATCCTCTCTCATAGCCTTTGGAATAAGCATACCGAAGTTTCTCTCTAATACGTAGGCAACGCCACCCTTACCAGACTGGCTGTTAATTCTAATAACATCAGAATCATAAGTTCTACCAACATCCTCTGGATTAATTGGAAGATATGGAACTGTCCAAAGTTCTGGATTGTGGTCGATTCTATAGTGCATCCCCTTTGAAATAGCATCCTGATGAGATCCTGAGAAGGCTGCAAATACTAACTTACCACAATATGGATGTCTATCAGAAATTGTCATCTGAGTAAGCTTTTCATAAGTCTGTGCAAGCTCAGGCATATCAGATAAATCAAGCTTTGGATCAACACCATGTGAATACATATTCATAGCAAGTGTAATAACATCTACATTACCAGTTCTCTCGCCATTACCAAAAAGTGTACCCTCAATTCTATCAGCACCAGCAAGCAAGCCAAGCTCAGAATCGGCAACGCCTGTACCTCTGTCATTATGTGGATGAAGGGATACGATAACATTTTCCCTATTATGCATGTTCTTACACATGTACTCTACCTGACTAGCATAAACATGAGGAAGAGACATCTCAACAGTTACCGGTAAGTTAATGATGCACTTTTTGTCTTTTGTTGGCTGCCACTGGTCAATAACTGCGTTACAAACCTCAAGGGCATATTCTGGCTCTGTGCCTGTAAATGACTCAGGGCTGTATTCAAATAAATAGTTTCCGCCATCTGCCTCAGCTAATTCCTTTAAAAGCTTAGCACCTTCAATAGCGATCTTCTTAATTTCTTCCTTAGACTTAGCAAATACCTGCTCTCTTTGTGCAAGAGATGTAGAATTGTAAACATGGATAATTGCTCTTGGAGCGCCCTTAACTGCCTCAAAAGTCTTCTTAATAATATGAGGTCTAGCCTGAGTAAGTACCTGAATTGTAACATCCTCAGGAATCATATTATTATCAATTAAAGTACGGCAAAATTCATACTCTGTCTCTGATGCTGCTGGGAAACCAATCTCGATTTCCTTAAAGCCCACCTTAATTAACATCTTGTAAAACTCTAACTTCTCAGCCAAGCTCATTGGTTCTATTAAAGCCTGGTTGCCATCTCTTAAATCAACAGAACACCAAATTGGTGCCTTATCCACGTATTCCTTCTTAACCCAGTCATTGCACTCAACTGGTGGCATAAAGTAGCCTCTCTTGTACTGCTTGTAATTAAACATAAACCTTTCCTCCTAATTCTAGTGCTCTTACTTATGAAAATGTGTCAAAAGCCTAAAGACAAATAAAGCCACTAATTTATCTTTATCCTAACGCTAAAAAGTCTCCCTTCCCAAAGAGGCTATAAAAAAACGTCTCTTAAAGGTTTCCCTTTAAGAGACGAATAAAATCCGCGTTACCACTCTTATTCATAGTAAAACTATGCACTCACCAAATACTTTCATATTCTGACCATTATAACGGTTGGCATTCCGTCTAGCCCTACAGTTATTAAAAAATAATTTCAGGTAGCTGCTCCAAGGCGAGTTCATTACTTCACTTTATCTATCTTTCACCAACCGATAGCTCTCTGTATTCCGATTCATAACTACTATTCCTCTTCATCGCATTTTAAATATTGAATTATATTAAAACTATAAACTAACAATATTTGTTTGTCAATAAGTTTTATAACTTCTTTAAATAACTAATTTCCTCTTTAGTTACCTCTTCTCTTGAGTATCTAGCCTTTTCATAAGCCTCAGTTATCTTAGCCGCCTTTTCTTCATCCTCAATAATAAGCTTAGAAGAAATATCGCCAGGCATTAATTTATCTGGCTTTAGACCATTTTTCTTATATTTAGTATAACGCTTCTTTGACTTGGCGTATTTTTTGAAAATCTTTCTATAGCTGTCATTATTAGATAAGCCCTTAGATGACTCCTTCTTTAAATTCTCGTAAGCCTTATCCTTTGAAATCTTTTCTTCCTTTAAAAATTCCACTTCATCAAATTCATCAAGCTTAGTCCTTTTAAAGCTCTTAGCATACTTAAATACTAGGTAAATTACTGAAACTGCCAAGGCTATCACAAGCACAAGGGCAAAGGCCTCAAAAATAGCATTAAAGATAGCTGCATTATCATTTGGTGTGGAATCTGCAAAGCTAATATCATAACCTGAACTTGCCTCATCACTAGAAGAAGCTGAATCTGTTGAATCCTCACCAGATCCCCAAAGTATAAGAATAAACTTAATAATTAGCTTTACAATGGCAAATAAAAATCCGCCGATTATACTAAATATATTTCCGTACTTACCGTAATAGAAAAGGTACATGAAAACCGCCATAACTAAGGCAATTACAAAGGTTACGGTTACATTTGCATTAATAATTCTATTAAGGGGAAACTCTGACTTTCCGGAGTTAACCTTAATAACCTTATTAAGTTCCTTTACCTGATTATAAATTAGGCTAGATAGGACAAACACTACAAATAAAAGCACCATAAGTCCCACAAGGCCATCATTATTATTGCTGCCACCAAGCACGTATCCCACAAACATTACAAGGGCGTAGGCTGGATGAATTCTTTCTTTAATTACAGAACTTGAGTAAACATCCTCGTCTGCTGCAGATTTTAAATTAGATACAAAATCCTTAGAAACAGGGGAATTATTAGCAAGCTCTGTAAGCTTATTCATGGCATTCTTAATTCTAATTGAACGAAGTGATATTACTAGTGTAGCAAGGAAAAAAGTCACAATCTCAAGGTCATTTCTTGCAAAGACAAGGCTTGCTAGCGGGAATATCAAATTAATTATCATAAAGGCTGTAAAATTATTAACCTTACGTCTAACAATATAAAGAGCTACTGTTGGAATAATACACAATGAACATAGAACTATATCAGTATTTGGCCTATTGGCAATACCAATAATAGCCATAACTTCAATGGCAAAAAATACCACAAACTGTGTGAAAATTTCTAGGAAGGTTTCTAATACGTTAAGCCTTTTGTTAGTTTTACTAATCTTTGTTGGCTGTCCCATTAAAGCTTACCTCCTATATTCTGATCAATCTCAAACTCCAGGCTCTTTAGCTCTGTAAACTGCGATATATTTTCTCCCCTAAAATGTGGCACAACCCAGAGAGAATCCTTATCGTTTTTAAATTTCTCGTTAATTAAGTCTACTAATTCCTTTTGTCTATTAGCAGAAATAATTACATAGATTGAATCTCTTTTAATTTGAAGTTCGTTAATAATTTCCTTAAAGTCACGCTTCTCCTTGCTTGCATCAACTCTAGCAAGTAGCGCGTTAATAGTCTTTAAATGAGCAACACCAGAACCTGCAGAAAGCTTTATCTCAGCTCCTTCAAGATAATCTCTAGCATTTGAGTAAAGGGATAAATTAACCCCTTCTTTTAAAAACTTAGTGGCAAAGCCTGAACAAAGCTCAATACTATTCTCAATAATCTCAAGGGATTCAAGCTGTCTGTCCTTTTCTAAATTAAGTAAAATGCATACATTTCTACTCATAGTCTCATCATATTCATTAACCATAAGCTGACCGGTTTTAGCAGAAGCCTTCCAGTTAACGGACTTTAAATTATCATTATAGTTGTATTCTCTAATTGAGCGGAAAGCGAACTTATCCTCGAATAGGTACTTCTTCTTAGTTAAGTCCCCTTCAAGGCTATTATTAATAATTCCAAGCTTATTAACGTCAATGGCCTGTGGGTAAACTGTAATAAAGGCAGTAGCGTCCTGCTTGCATACATTTACCTCGTCCATAAATACACCGTTAAAGACAATCTCTAAATTATCTAGTGTAAAGACACCTCTTTTAAGACACTTAATAGGAATACGTCTTGTGATCTTCTGATTAGGACCTAGGGAAAACACGTCATTTCTATAGGTTCTATCTGTAGTTGTAGAGTTAGTATCAATATCTGTAAAATACAAACTCTTATCTAATTGAAATTTAGTGTTAATCATAGCTAAGGGCAATTTCTTAGCGTTGCTAACAGTTAAGACTAAATTGGTTGAATCCCCACGAATCACATTTCTGCTTTCGAAATTTAGATTCATTTTCAAATTCTTAGACCAATTCTTTCTATAAAGAGTAACAACAAAGAAGTAAACAAGTGCCACAGCTACTATCATCAAAATAATATTCATTACTTATCCCATTCCTCTGTAGGCACATTAATTTCGCTAACGATTCTATCAATAATCTGCTCTTTGTTGTCACGAGCAAAGGCACCGGATGATAGTGAAAGTCTATGAGCAAAGCAAACTCTAGCTAAAGACTTAATATCTTCTGGTACAACATAAGTTCTTCCTGATACATATGCAAATGCTCTCGCAGCATTCACCATAGCAATTGACGCTCTAGGACTAATACCAATGGAAATGTCCACGCTATTTCTAGTCTTAGTAGCAATATTGACAATATATTCAATTAAAGATGGATGGATAAAGACTTCCTTTACCTCTTCTCTCATCTCTAAGATATCTTTTGTAGTAACTACGCTTCTAATGGATTCAATAGGGCTAGCCTTTAAAAATCTAGTAAGAATCTCCTTCTCACCTTCCTCGCTTGGATAACCCATATTAATCTTCATTAAAAATCTATCTAACTGAGCCTCTGGTAACTCGTAAGTACCAGCTGTCTCAATAGGGTTCTCAGTGGCAATAACGATAAATGGTGCATCTAGCTTAAAACTAGTTTCATCAACTGTTACCTGTGTTTCTTCCATACATTCAAGAAGTGCTGACTGAGTTCTTGGTGTCGCTCTGTTAATCTCATCGGCCAATAAAATATTAGTAAAAATTGGACCTTTTCTAAACTTAAACTCTTCTTCCTTCTGGTTATAGATATGAATACCTGTAATGTCTGATGGAAGTAAATCTGGTGTAAATTGGATTCTCTTAAAGTTACCCTCTATGCTTTTAGCAAATGTTTTAGCAAGCATTGTCTTGCCTGTTCCTGGAACATCCTCTAGTAGTACATGGCCAGATGCTAAAACACTTGTTAAAATCAACTTTGTAACATCCTCTTTATCTACGATAACCTTATTGACGTTATCTAAAACTAGTTTACATTTATCCTGATTATTAAACATGAAAAACCTCCGATTGTCTTTGTTTCATACGCTTTTTAGTATAGCAAGCAGAGATTATTCATTCAATAAAAAGAAAATAAAATTATTCTTCCATTGGCATATCTTGGTTAACGTCAATTCCTCTTGGTGGAACTGGTGTTGAGAAAACAATCTGAGTTGATGTACGACCGAATTTCTGAAGCTGTCCAATAAATGTATCAAGCTCTAAAGTACTTGGGAAGATAACCTTAAGTAACATTGAATAATTACCTGTTACACAATTACATTCTACAACGTTAGCGCATGACTTAATAAATGGATAAAATTCTGGCTTCTGTGCAGGTGCTACTTCAAGATTAATAAAAGCTGTAATATGATATCCAAGCTTTAACTGATTAATCTTAACCTCATAGCCTTCAATGATTTCTTCTTTTTCAAGTCTTTCAATTCTTGCTGATACAGCAGGTGATGATAAAAATACGTTCTCTGCTAAAGCCTTAAGTGGCATTCTTGCGTTCTGCTGTAATAATGTGATTATCTTCTTATCAATCTTATCCATAATTCCTCCTTAAAACAAAAAAAGACAATTCTAGCTATCGCGGCTAAAATTGTCTCCTTTGACATTCATTAATACTTTTCTATAATAAACCTAATTTAATTAATTATCAAGTGCTTTTTGTTAATTTAAATAAGTTTTCTTATGATATAGTTTATTTATTACTTATTCTCTTCTTCAATATCTTCAGCTTCGTAGAGTTCTTCATATTCCATAGCATCAAGCTCTTCATCAAAAGCATCTGAAACTATCTCATATTCCTCATCAGAGTCAATATTCTCTAGTACTGGCTCACCGTTTGGATCCTCTTCGTATCTGTAAAGATAAACCTCATCGTTATCTGCTGCCTCACCCTCAAGTGGTAAAAGCGCTATATATGTATTCTCACCAGCTGGGAAAATTCTAACGATTGCACATTCGCATGTCTCACCGCCATCAAGTGCAAGTGTAACTGTGCTATATTCTGAATTATTTGCCATATTTATCTCCTTTTCATGCTTACTGCATAAGCTTTTCTTTATGTAACCTTTTAAAAGGGTATCACAATAATTGATTTTCCTCAAGACCTATTTCCTCGATAAATCTCGAAGGAAGATAATCTTTGTTATATCTATGCTTAGGAGAAAGTATATACAAATGTTTCTTAGCCCTTGTAATACCTACATAGAAAAGCCTTCGCTCCTCCTCTATTTCCTCTTCAAGTGTCGCCTTATTAAGAGGAATAATTTCCTCGCAAACATCCATAATAAAAACCACTTTAAACTCTAGGCCCTTACTTCTATGAAGAGTGTAGAAGTTAATCCCATCAAAATTACAGTAGTCCTTATCTTTCGCCCCTGCACTAACTCCAGTTCCATCAGCTGCTGCCTCCCCATTTTCCTTTTGCTTTTCCCTTACAAAGGCTACAAAATCACTTATCTTAGTAAATTCCTTTGAAAGCTCTGTTATCTTTTCAAGGTCTTCAAGTATCAGCTCCTTATTGGCTTTATTTTTTCTAGCATATTCCTCAATATAATCCTCAAGGCCAATGCCCTTTCTAATGTAATTAATCGCCGCAAAGCTAGTCATTTTCTTAAGCATATTAATATCAAAGATAAGGCTATCAATATTTTTTATAACAGTATAATTAGGCCTTTCCGCCTTCTCATAAATCTCCTTTAAAGAAATCAAAGACACGGGACTTGTAAGATAAGACCTTGTAATATACCTCATGGGCTTATTTATTATTTTTAAAAACTTCTCTCTAGTCCTATCTCCAAGGGCAATTTCAAGGTAATCAAGGACTTCCTCCACCACATTACTATTGTAAAAAGAAGACATCTTAAAATCATTTTTGCATTTAATTCCCATAGCCATAAGTTCTCTTACAAAGACCTTATTTAATTCATTTGTCCTTGAAAATATAGCAATATCCCTATAATTTATCCCCTGCTCCCTTAGTTTTACAATCTCACTAACTAAAAACTCCCTCTCTTCCTTTTGATCCTTTGGCCTAAGGTAAGTAATTATTCCTTTACTCCGTTCCGGCGTATGTAAATTTTTTTCAAATCTTACTTTATTATGGGCTATAAGTTTATTGGCAAGTTCCACGATATTTGACTCACTCCTGTAATTTATATTTAATTCAAACTTACTTGCCTTTGAAAATATATCTAGGAAGGATAGCATAATCTCTGGCTTAGAGCCCCTAAAGCCGTAAATACTTTGATCATCATCTCCCACCACAAAAAGATTGCATTCTTCCCCTAGTAACTGCATTATTACCTCAAACTGCACCTTATTAATATCTTGAAATTCATCTATTAAAATGTATTTAAAGCGCTTTATCAGACTCTGACGTAGCTCTTCATTTTCCTTTAAAAGATAAACTAGCTTAAGAGCGAAATCATCAAAGTCTAATAGACCACGTCGCTTTTTTTCAAATTCGTAAACTCTAAATATATTCTTAAAGGTCTGTTCTGGGATTGTTTTGGACTTGTAATTATTGATATCAAGATTGTCATTTTTTATCTTAGAAATTTCTGCAAGAACTAAATCAATTAGTTCGTCTTCATTATCATATTCTAGCTCGTATTTTAAAATCTCTTTTCTTATAATGCTTCTTTGTAGATTAAGAGTTATAACTGCATCATTTGTTAGGTTGTTGGCATGCTTAAGTATGGTAAAAAAGAGGGAATGAAAGGTGGCAAAAAATACGCCAATGCCTTGATTATTGTTCTCTTTATAGAAACGCTCTTTAATTTGAATTGCTGCGGATTTATTAAAAGTGATTACTAGAATGTTTTGTGGACTCACATCATGATTATTAATTAGATTCTTTATTCGATTAGTCAGGGTAAAAGTCTTACCACTACCAGGGCCTGCAATAACAAGACAAGGACCCTTGTTAAATTCTATCGCTCTTTTTTGAGCCTCGTTAAAAGACATGTGTGTTCTTCCTTTCAATTGTTTTCTTTCGTAAAATCTATTGCTATTAAAAAATAAATGGGCTTAAAAAATTAAGCCCATTAAATATACTATCTAGTGCGATTGTTGTCAATAACGTTGTATCTTATCGTCTGCATCATCTGTTTTATCGATGCGCTTTACTACTACGTAATACTCAAGATTATCATTAACATGAATAAGCACTCTATCGCCTACTTTATGACCAAGTAGGGCTTTTCCAAGTGGGGATTCAATGCTTATAAGTCCAAGTAAAGAATCTTCTCTTACTGTTGTAACAAGCTTAATTTCCTCGCTTTCGTCATCATCCTCATAATAAACTTCTACAGTATTATTAACACCGATTTCATCTTCTGCAGCAGTTTCTTTAATAACTGTAGCAGACTTAATCATTCTTTGAAGATATCTGATACGACTTTCATTCTGGTTCTTAAACTTCTTAGCAGCATGATATTCGAAATTCTCGCTTAAATCTCCTTGAGCTCGTGCTGTCTTTACATCCTCAAGAGCCTCTTTTCTAACAACGCTAATACGATAGTCGATTTCTTCTTCCATCTTCTTAATGTCATTTTCTGTTAACTCATTTCGCATATAAATCCACCTCTTAAATCCTTATCCTAATTCTTAGAAACAACTTCTCCAGCCTTCTTATAAATTGACTTAGCCTCAACAACGCCACGTACA
>NZ_JAEEVD010000043.1:0-20920 GCF_016290755.1 Lachnospira sp. | reverse complement strand
CCGCCCCGCGACTTTAGTCGCATCTCATGCGAGCACTTCCCCCCTGAAAGGATCACTATGAACTGTAACATCTGCCCTCGTGGCTGTAATATAAATCGAAAAACTAACATAGGATTTTGTAAATCCTCAGACCAAATAAGAGCAGCCCGTGCTGCTCTTCATTTTTGGGAAGAACCCTGTATTTCCGGAAGTAATGGCAGTGGCGCCATATTTTTTTCAGGCTGTAATATGCGATGCATTTTCTGCCAAAACTATAACATTGCCGCAAATACAGATGGAATTGAAATAAGTGTTGAGAGACTCTCAGAGATTATGCTAACCCTTCAAGCACAAGGGGCCAACAACATAAATCTTGTAACTCCAACACACTTTACTTATGAAATCATAAAGGCTCTTGAGCTTGCAAAGAACAAAGGCCTTGTTATTCCTATTGTCTATAACACTAGCTCTTATGAAAAGGTGGAGACTTTAAAGGATTTAGACGGTCTTGTGGATATCTATCTTCCTGATTTTAAGTATGTAAGCCATGAGTTATCAAAGGAATACTCAAACGCTCCAGACTATTTTGAAGTGGCTAGTGCTGCCCTTGCTGAAATGTATAGACAAAGAAAGGCTCCAGTATTCTTTACAGATGAAGAAAGAGAAATCCTTAAAAAAGCTCACAATGTAAATATAGAAGATGGAATTTTAAAATCCGGCATTGTTGTTAGACATCTTTGCTTGCCAGGAAGCACAAAGGATTCAAAGGCTGTCATAAAATATTTATATGAAAAATATGGCGACAACATTTTCATAAGCATAATGAACCAATATACTCCTCTAAAGCAGGTGGAAAATCATCCAAAGCTTCACAGAAAGGTGACAAAAAGGGAATATGATAGTGTCATTGACTACGCCCTTGATTTAGGCCTTACTAAGGGCTTTACCCAAGATGGCAGCGTGGCTAGTGAAAGCTTCATTCCTGAGTTTGACTATAGGGGAATTTTATGATCTAATTGACAGTGTTTTGATTTGCAATTATCATTTTATTATTATTTCGTTTTTGACTTATGTCAGAATAAATTTTGAGAGGAAAAAATATGATATCACTTACAGTTACTAATACCAGCGACTTTATGAACAAGCTCTTAGTAAAGGAAACTTTTGATATGTTACTTTTATCTGAGGCGGATATTCAGACTGGTTCATTTTATAAAATTGATGGTAGAATCAACACAAGTTTCTACACAGCCGAGGAATTAGAAGCTCTTCCTGATAGCCAATATTCTAACTGGAAGATGCAAAGACCTCACGTCTTTAATCTTATAAAGGGCAAGAAAGTGCCAAGCGGCCTTAAAATCATTTTCGCCCTATCAAAAAAAGCAATTGCAAAACTCATTGAGAAAAATGATATCGACCTTGATATTGATAGCGTTGATGGACTTTTTATAAATGTGAATTACAAGGATGATGCTGTAACAATTATTACAGGTACTTCTCTTAAGACTTTCACTCTTGATAAGAGTTTAGAGAAAGCTTTTGATGCTTATATTAAGAACACTTTTGAAATGGCTGAAATTGCCTATACAGAAAATTAAAGAAAGATGCAAACATAAGGAATGAATAGACTATAGACTTTGTCTACTCATTCCTTATTAACTAATATCATATAGAAATTCTCATTCACTACAGACAACGACAATAACTTAGGGTGTAATACAATATTAGTTGTCAGGAACGACTGACATCGTTTGCATGATGTTTTCATGATCTTTCGTGAAGCTCTTCATATCACGCTTATAATTTTACTCTTTTTAAAGTTCCCCTTTCAACACAGTTGAGTACCAAAAAGCTACATCTAAGTACATTGAGCACAATTTAAACCAATTAGAGTAAAAAAAATAAAGCCTAGAAATCTAGACTTTATTTTTTCGTTTAATGTTTGTGAATTCGAGGGTACGATCTGTCTAAAGACAATCTATATTATGTCCATATGAGAAAATGCATTTATTAATATACGGGACAATAGGGAGAACGCATTTCCTTATATGGGCATAACCTCCATGTTTGTTCTTTTATCCTTAATTAGATTTCGCCGAGTAACCAACGTCTAATTAAATCAAAAAATGCTGAACCGCTTACCATATTTAAAAACCTCCCACGATCTTTATGTTTACGATGATAATTTATCATCTAAGAATATTTTAATTTGTTAAGTTTTATTTTTCAACACAGTTGAGTACCAAAAAGCTACATTTGGATACACTTTTTTGAAAAAAGTTTTAACTATTATGATTAGGTATAATAATCTCAGTTGTGTAAATGTAACCGTCATCCGAAGTTATAAGAGAACCATCTAGCTTATCTAGTACATTCATTGCGTTCTTTAGGCCGTAACCATGGCCTTCCCCCTGTTTTGAAGTAATATATCTATTTCTAATTTTAACCGGTGGACTTATGCGCTTGTTCTTAATTGTAAGAATCTTGTTTACATTTGTCATAGACATTTCAATATAGACATCGCAGTCAAGCTTTGCCCTATCCTCTTGTCTCTCTTCACTAGTCATAGTCTCAAGCTTCTTGTTTGCTGCCTCGAAGGCATTAAGAACAAGATTATAGAAAATGGTACAAAGGTCGATATTTGATATACCCATGTCAGATGGCAAATGTCCCTCCCACCTTGCGTTTACCTTTGGACACTGTCTTATACACTCCGATAAAATAGATGACATAAGGCTGTTTCCGGTATTAATCTCAGGACTTAGCTCTGTAACATTTTCACACATAGCATCAATGTACCTAGCAAGCTCCTCATATTCCTTATTCTCGCTTAAATGTCGCATGCAAAAAAGATGCTTTCTAATGTCATGTCTAAAGGCCATAGTTTGGCTATCCTTCTCCTCCATGACCTTAAAATACTCGATCTGATTAGCAATTACCTTATTGGATAATTCGATTTCATACTCTAATCTGTCGTTTTTAACTAGGTTAAAGACAAGTAAAACTAAGGTAATTACTGCTAAACTTGTGGAAATTAAAAGCACCACTACTATTCTATCTAGGCTCATATTTAGGTTGAGAAAATATAGCGAGAAGACGCTAATATTTGCAATAATACTAAGACCTGCAAAGGAATAGACTAAAATGTACTTATCTAATTTATACTTGCTAAAATCAAACTTCTTCTTATAAACGATGAGGCTTATAACTAGAATCAAGAGAAATACTGGAATCTCTAAGATAAATTTAGTTGCATCATAATTGTAGATTGAAATTTTACTCTCTGGTATAAATAAATAATTTAGTATAGAAACTAGGCTATCAAGCATGGTTACTAGAACCGTTGCAAATATAAGCTTAGTTAGGTCTTTCTTATTGTAGAGATTAAAGCCTATAACCAGCACCGGCAGTACTATCTCAATAAAGTCCTGTAAGCTATCGTTTAAGAAAAACTCACTTAAGATACCCACCACTAAAACTAATATGATTGATGGGTAAAGTTTGTATTTCATTTTTAATTTAAAAATACAAGTAACTAATAAATAAACGTCTAAATATATTACTAACAAAATTAAAGCTCCTAAAAAATGATTATTCATGTCTTCTCCCTATAAATTGTCATCCTCACAAACATTAGATAGTCACTTTGTTGCTTAAGCTATAGACATTCATACTGTCTATAAAATGACCCCAATAACTAGAACTTACCTCAACCTCTTTATAATGCACGTTATCAAGCTTTACGCTTCCGCCTCTATAGCCCTTGCTATAGCCAACTACATGTTCTAGATTAATTACGTAACTTTTTGTAATTCTTACAAAGCAGTTAAGCTTTTCTTCTTCTACAAATCTTTCCCAATCGGAAATGTTTCTTGTGCTCTCCACCTCAGAATCTCTAGTTACTACAATGCTCTTTCTGTGTCCCGCTTCAAAAAGAACAATGTCGTTTATTTTCAAAACTAGCTTCTCTAATTTTGAGACAGGTACTTCTATCAATCTATTCTTGGTTATTTTCTTATGCGCAGCAGATATCATTTCATTGAATCTGTCTTTATTAATTGGCTTTCTAAGAAATCTAAAAGGTAACACTTTAAAAGTGTCATCAATAATTCCATCTTCACCTGTTAAAAAAACAATTAGTCCCGTAAAATTATTCTTTCTTAAAATCTCTGCAAGCTGCAGGCCATTAATCTCTGGCATTAAATGATCTAGAATTATTAAATCGTAAAAATTATAACCTTTGTTTTTCAGAGTCACCAACAGATCAATACTTGAACTATATCCGTCATACTCTATGCTGTCGTCAATATCTTGAATGCGCCATCTTACGTCGTCTATCACTATGCTGTCATCATCACATATGGCTATTCTCATAATTTACCTCCATTATTTAGTTAAGAAAAATAAAAACTAGAAGTTAAAATTTTGGTATATTATAGCATGAACGGAAACTAATATCTAGTAAATACAACTTATACATTTATCTTATAAGTTTATAAAAATTTTATTAGCACTCGGCTAATTTGAGTGCTAATTTTTATTGACTTTCAGTCATTTTAAGTTTAAAGTATATTTTGTTGGGCGAAAGCCTAGATTCTAATACTATTACAATCAAAGGAGTGGATAAAATGGCTAAAGAACACGGTAGTTTATCAATTAACAGTCAAAATATTTTTCCTATTATAAAAAAGTGGATGTACTCAGACCACGATATTTTCTATAGAGAATTAATCTCTAATGCATGTGATGCAATTACTAAATTAAAGAAGTTATCACTTATTGGCGAATACGAAGAGCCAGATGACATTGAATATAAGGTTAAAGTAGAAATTAGCTCTAAAGATAAGACTATCAAGATTATTGATAATGGTCTTGGTATGACAAGTGAGGAAGTTAACGAATATATCAACCAGATTGCTTTCTCAGGTGCTGAAGCCTTCCTTGAACAGTACAAGGATAAGACTAATGACGATCAGATTATTGGTCACTTCGGTCTTGGTTTCTACTCAGCTTTCATGGTAGCAAACAAGGTTACTATCGATACTTTATCATATAAGAAGGATGCAACAGCTGTTCACTGGGAATGTGATGGCGGTACAGACTATGATATGTCTGATTCAGATAAGACAAGCGTTGGTACAGAGATTACTCTTTACTTAAACGATGATTCTTATGAATTCTGCAACGAATACAAGGCTAGAGAAGTTCTTGAGAAGTACTGCTCATTCATGCCTGTTGAAATCTTTATGGAAAATGTTGACGAAGAGCCAAAGACTGTCGACATCCCTGAAGAAGAATTACAGGAAAAGGACGTTGTAGTTAAGCGTTTTACAAAGGATGCAGTAACTGAAGAGGTTGAGGAAGATGGCGAAAAGAAGACTGTTGAAAAAGAACCAGCAAAGAAGATGGTTACAATCAACAAGCGTCCAGAAGCTCTAAACGACATTCATCCATTATGGACAAAGCATCCAAATGAATGTAAGAAGGAAGACTATATTGAGTTCTATCACAGAGTATTTAAGGATTACAAGGAACCACTCTTCTGGATTCACTTAAATATGGACTATCCATTTAACTTAAAGGGTATCTTATATTTCCCTAAGATTAACATGGAATATGAATCTGCTGAAGGAACAATTAAGTTATATAACAATCAGGTATTCGTAGCTGATAACATCAAGGAAGTTATTCCTGAATTCTTACTCCTACTAAAGGGTGTAATTGATTGTCCAGACCTTCCACTTAACGTATCTCGTTCTGCCCTTCAGAATGACGGTTTCGTTAAGAAGATTAGCGACTATATTACTAAGAAGGTTGCTGATAAGTTATCAGGTATGTGCAAGACTGATAGAGAAAACTACGAGAAATACTGGGATGACATTAATCCATTCATTAAATATGGTTGCTTAAAGGATGAGAAGTTCGCTGAGAAGATGAACGACTACATTATCTTTAAGAACTTAGATAACAAGTACTTAACACTTAAGGAAGCCCTTGAGGAGAATAAAGAAAAGCATGAGAATACAATCTTCTATGTAACTGATATGCAGGAACAGAGCCAGTATATCAACATGTTTAAGGCAGATAATATCGATGCATTAATTCTTGATAACAGAATTGATCAGCCATTTATCCAGAGCTTAGAGGGTAAAAACGAAGGCTTAAAGTTTAGCCGTGTTGATGCTGCTATTGATGATAGCTTTAAGGAAGAAGTTAACGAAGATGAATTAAAGGATATCTCTGAAAAGCTTACAGATACATTTAAGAAGGCCTTAAACAATGACAAGCTTAATGTAAATGTAACAAAGCTCAAGGATGAGAACATTTCCTCAATGATTACTCTATCTGAGCAGGATAGACGTATGCAGGATATGATGAAGATGTATGGCATGGCAGGCATGGACCCATCTATGTTTGGTGCTAACGGTCAGACCCTTGTACTTAACGCTAACAACAAGTTAGTTGATTACGTTGCAAAAAATCCTGAAGGAGAGAACACAAAGCTCTTCTGTGAACAGATTTATGACCTTGCTTTACTTGCTCATGCACCACTCTCAGCAGAGGCTATGACAGCATTTATTTCAAGAAGTAATAAAATTATGGAATTACTTGCCAAATAAAAAAATTTAACGTAAAATAAAGCTAGTAAATTCGTGAAAAATAAGGGTTTTCCTACTTTTATGCGAATGTACTAGCTTTTCTTTTTAGCTAGACATTTTACGAACTTATAATATTTACAATTAGGGGTATAAAGATGGCTGACAATCGCAAATACAGATATAATGAGGAGTTCAACGACGATTTTCTAACAGATATCGATGACAGCGTAGATGACGGTATCTATTTTGAAAATCCTGACGACTATGACGACGATTTAGATTACTCTACTTCAGCTAGTAAATCTAGTTCTAAGAAATCATCTAGTGATGATTCTTCTAAATCAAATGCTTCTTGTAAGAAAGGCACTAAGAAGCTTATTGTAAAGGAAATCCTAAGCTATATTAAGATTTTAGTTATTGCTGCTGTTATAGCACTTATCATTACTAAATTCGTTATTATTAACGCTCAGGTTCCAACAGGTTCCATGGAGAACACAATTAATGTTAATGATAGATTAATAGGCTTTAGACTCGCTTATATCTTCTCAGAGCCTAAGCGTGGCGACATTATCATTTTCAAATTCCCAGATGATGAAGAGCAAAACTTCGTTAAGCGTGTAATTGGTACACCAGGAGACGTGGTTACAATCTCTGAGGGCAAGGTTTATGTAAATGGTGAAGAATTAGTTGAGGACTATATAAAAGAGGCCATGGTTGACGATGGCACAAGCCAGACTTATATCGTTCCTGAAGATAGCTACTTCGTATTAGGGGATAATAGAAATAGCTCAAAAGATTCTAGATTCTGGGATACAACTTCTTATGTAACTAAGAACGAGATTTTAGCTAAAGTAATCTTTAAGTATTATGATGGTGAAAATTCAAAACC
The DNA here is from genome assembly GCF_016290755.1 of Lachnospira sp. NCBI lineage: Bacteria > Bacillati > Bacillota > Clostridia > Lachnospirales > Lachnospiraceae > Lachnospira > Lachnospira sp. The sequence continues at coordinate 13,453 of NZ_JAEEVD010000043.1, read as the reverse complement.
AACCTTTAGTCTATTTAGCAGAAGCTAGTCAAACACTGCTCTAGTTTAAGTTAGTCTTAATTTAATCAATAAGTAAAAAAAATCGCTTAGTAAATAACTAAGCGATTTTCTTATTATTATAATCTTTATTAAACTCTAAAATTATGCTCTTGAAAGATATTCACCAGTACGTGTATCAATCTTAATTGTATCACCCTGGTTAACGAATAATGGAACATTGATCTTAGCGCCTGTTTCAAGGATAGCTGGCTTTGTAGCACCTGTAGCTGTATCACCCTTAACACCTGGCTCAGATTCTGTAATTACAAGTTCAACTGTAATTGGTGGCTCGATAGAGAATACGTTACCGTTATGTGAACATAGCTTAACTAATTCATTCTCCTTAACGAACTTAAGTGAATCACCAACGTTATCAGCTGATAATGCGATCTGATCGTATGTCTCTGTATTCATGAAGTAGAATAAATCTCCATCAGCGTAAAGATACTGATATTCCTTCTTTTCGATGTGAGCTAAATCAAACTTTTCTGTTGGTCTGAAAGACTTTTCAACAACACCACCAGAAACGATGTTCTTTAACTTTGTTCTAACAAAAGCTGCGCCCTTACCTGGCTTTACATGCTGGAATTCAATAATCTGCCAAATGTTTCCATCCATCTGAATTGTAATACCATTTTTAAAATCACCTGCTGTAACCATGCTTGGTAAACCTCCTAAATAAATCAATTATGTTATCTGTTCTTAAATAATATATAAACTTATGATAACTCAAATCTTAAGAAAGATTATCCCCTCCTAAGATACGCAATAACCTTATTAATTTTATACTAATAAAGGCCATTTGGCAACTATTTTTTATTAACCATATCCATTAATGCCTCAAGTCCGTATAAATATCCCTTAAGTCCAAGGCCTACAATCTGTCCATCACAAACAGGAACTGTAACTGATGTATGTCTAAAGTCTTCCCTTTTATGAACATTTGAAATGTGAAGCTCAATCTTCTTAATATCAGCTACTGAAGCTAGGGCATCTCTAATGGCATAAGAATAGTGAGTAAAGGCACCTGGATTAATTAAAATTCCATCCACCTTCTCATAGTAAGCTTCCTGAATCTTATCAATTATTGCTCCCTCATGATTAGACTGGAAAACCTCTACTTCTATTCCTAACTCCTTAGCCTTAGACTCAATCATGGAAACTAAAGTCTCATAGTTGTCATTACCATAAATTCCTTTCTCTCTAATTCCAAGAAAATTAATATTTGGTCCATTAAGAACTAATAATTTCATCTTAACTACCACCTTTCATTTACTACACTTAATTTTAATTCTTATCTCTTTAAGATAATTTATGAATTAATTATATCCTTATACATATCTTCAAAATCTCTATTGGCTGTATCCACCTTTACAGTAGCCGCCTTTTTATAGATTTCTTCTCTCTTCTCCATAAGCTCATCGATTCTATCAGACAAGTTAACATCCTTTAAAAGCGGTCTGTTATTGCTTGATGAAAGTCTCTTAATAAGCTCACATTTAGGTGTCTCTAAATAAACGACCTTACCCATATTAGCAAGTAACTTCTGATTTTCAGGCTTTACAACAAGGCCTCCACCAACTGAAATTACGCAGTTAGTAAGCTTTGCCTGAAGTTCCTTAACCACGCTTGTTTCAAGCTCTCTAAAGTACTCCTCACCCTTAGTTTCAAAAATTTCGTTTATAGACATATTTTCCTTAGACTCAATATAGTCGTCGGTATCGATAAATTCCATGTCCTTGTGCTTTGCAATCCACTTGCCAAAGGTAGACTTACCGCTTCCCATAAAGCCTATTAAAATGATGTTTCCTGCCATATGGGCGCGCATCTTAGTATAAATCTTTTGGCACTCTGAAGCTGAAATCTTAGTGTCTGTCCATAATTCGTAAGCACAAACGCCCTGGTAGAGTAACATTTTCAAACCATTATAAGCTTTCTTGCCGGCCTTGTTACATAGCTTCATAAAGCGGGTTCTGTAAGGATTATAGATTATATCCACCCCTGCTGATAGCTTTTTGTAAAATGCATCATCGCTTATAATTACATCCTCTACGTTAGGATATAAGCCTACGCTAGTACACTGAATGCAAAGGCAGTCATTATCCTCAATTCGCTCATATTCATCAAGGCCTAAAACCTCAACAATATCTGAATTAAAATGTGCATTAACCGCTTCTTTAATAGAATTAGCCTTATCAAGACTTCTATTAATTACAAAAACTTTTTTAGCTTCCCTGCTGGCACATAAAAATGTAATTGCTCTTGCAGCTCCTCCTGCTCCAAGAATAATACATGTCTTATTCTTAATGGATAAGCCCTCATCCATTAATTCACGCTCTAGTCCAAGGATATCAGTATTGTAACCCTTAAAGCCCTTCTCATCCCTTACTAGAGTATTAACTGCCCCAATGGCCTTAGCTAATGGGTCAATTGCTACTAAACTCTCCATTACTCTTTGCTTGTGGGGAACTGTTACATTTAAGCCAACAATTCCAAGTGAGTAAGCCCCTTTAATGGCACTATCCACGTCTTCATCCTCAACTCTAAAGGTTGTATAAACCATATCGATATCCTTTAGCTTTGATAAATTGTTGTGGATTAGTGGGGAAATAGAGTGTTCAACCGGATTTCCAACAAGTCCGCAAAGCTTTGTTGTTCCCTTAATTTCTTTCATTTTCCTTCTTCCTTAAAAACCTTTTGTAAGACTTTAAAACAATCCACTCAAGTCTTCTTTTTAATACTATCTGAATCTCCTCATGCTTTGCAATAGGTTTTACTAATATTGAGAAAATTCCTGCTCTATTAGCGCCCCAAACATCAGTAAAAATCTGGTCTCCAACAAAAAATGTTTCATTAGATCTTGTATTCATAATGTTCATGGCCTTGTGATAGTTTCTAGGATTTGGCTTGCCTGCCTTACTAACGTACTTAGAATTAGCTGCATTAGCTAGAGGTCTTACTCTTTCCTCGCCGTTATTAGAGATAATGCAGGTTTCAAAACCTATCTCGTGTAATCTCTCAAATAAATTCTTGCATCTTTCATCTACCGGTGCATTATGTTCTACTAGGGTATTATCTATATCAAAGATAATGCCTCTATAACCACCGTTATAGAGGCCCTCATAATCAATATTATACGCAGAATCAATATACAAATCCGGATAAAATCTCTTTAACATAAAAACTCCTTATAACAATAGATTGCTCTATTTTAAAATTTTCTTGATTTCATCCATAAATGTGTTTACATCCTTAAATTCACGATATACGGAAGCAAATCTTACATAAGCGACTTCGTCTGCATCCTTTAATTTATCCATAACGATTTCGCCAATTGTATTAGTAGAAATTTCTTTCTCTCCCATATTAAATATCGTATTCTCAATTTCGTCAACCATAGAATTAATCTTTGAGATAGAAACTGGTCTCTTATGACATGATCTAACTATGCCTGCCACTATCTTCTCTCTATCATATGGTTCTCTGTTATTATCCTTTTTTATAACAATAAGCGGTAGGGTCTCTACTTTCTCATATGTTGTAAATCTCTTACCACAAACTTCACACTGACGACGTCGTCTAATTGAGCTATCGTCTGTTGGTCTAGAATCAATAACCTTAGTATTATCATTACCACAGAATGGACACTTCATGTTAAGCACCTCCGCATCTTTTATTTAAATCAATTATATGTAATTTTTTAAGCAACGTCAAGTTTATATTTACTTGTCAAGTATACATAATTACTAGATTTCGTAACATTTTCAATAACACTTTATTATATTAGTTTTGTTAAAAAATTAACCGAGTCCTATTGAAAAATAGCCCTCCTTGAATTAAAATTGAACTAGATTGTTTTAACGTGACAAAAAACTAAAGGGGTTTTTATATTCATGGAGACAATACTTTTTATTGGAGGAAAACTATGAGTAAAAAATACGTAGCATATGTGGGAACATACACACAGGAAAAAAGTAAGGGCATTCATATTTATGATTTAGATGTGCCAAAGGGACGTATTACTGAAAGAGATGAGATTGAAATCGACAATCCTTCTTATGTGACTACATCATATGATAAGCAGTTCCTTTACTCTATTTGTGATCAGGGTGTTACTTCCTTTAAAATATTAGAAGATGGTTCTTTAAAGAAGCTTAATACTGCTTCTATTAACGGTATGAGAGGCTGTAATATTGTTACAACTAAGGACAATAAGTTTATGGTTGTTGCAGGTTATCACGATGGTAAGATTACAGTTTTAAAGATCAAGGCAGATGGTTCAATTGGCGGCATTGCTGATGAAGTATTCCATAAAGGTATGGGAAGTATTGCTGAACGTAATTCAAGACCACATGTTAGTGGAGTTTGCTTCACACCTGATGAAGATTTACTTTGCGCTTGTGATTTAGGTATCGATCAGATTAAGCTTTACGAATTTGACCACAAGACTGGTAGAATTAAGCTCTATGATATTATTAGATCACAGCAGGAATCAGCTCCTCGTCAGCTTTTATTTAGTGCAGATGGTAAATTTGCTTATGTTGTTTGCGAGCTTAAGAACTACATCAACGTATACGAATATGACAAGAATTCAGATAAGAATAGATTTGAACTTATTCAGAACATTTTCACTGTAAGAAAGGACCACAAGTCTAATAGTGCAGCAGCTTATATTACCTTTACAAACTCAGGCAATAACTTACTTTGCTCTAATGCTGGTGATAACACTCTTACAGTTTATAAAGTAGATAAGAAGACAGGTAAGTTATCAGCTCTTAATTCCTTACCTGTAAGTGGCGAATATCCTAAGTTCTTAGGTGTATTCCCAGATGACAAGCATGTAATGTGTATGAATAACGAGAATAACACAATTACAATTTTTACTGTTGATTATGAGAAGGGCTTAATTGTTATGAATGGTAAGCCACTTAACATTTCTCATCCTAACAACATGGAGATTGTTGAATTAGAAGACTAATTAGAATTTAGTCAAGACTCGCTCGCGAGTCTTGCGCGCCGGATTCGGGTCTGCTTCAGCAGACAAATTCCTATCCGAATCCGTGCGCATCCTCGCGGAGCGTTTAACTCAGTCGGGGTACAAGCTCCGACTGAGTTAAAAAATATTGTGATTCTAATATAAGCCCTAAGAAAATTAAGTTTATTTTTCTTGGGGTTTATTTTTTGTATTTTTTTTGAAATAAACATTGATATTTTATGATTTTAATAGTAGAATACTTAAGATTAAAAATTAATTGAGATTTACGGAGGCATTATGAAACATTTACTTAGTCCGCTAGATTTAAGTGTTGAAGAATTAAATAACCTACTTGATTTAGCCAGAGATATTTCTCACAACCCAGATAAGTATTCTAAACGTTGTGAAGGAAAGAAATTAGCTACTTTATTCTATGAACCTAGTACAAGAACCCGATTAAGTTTTGAAGCTGCTATGCTTAACTTAGGAGGGTCTGTATTAGGTTTTTCTTCTGCTAACTCATCTTCCGCTTCAAAGGGCGAAAGCGTTGCAGATACAATTCGTGTTATTTCGTGTTATGCAGATATCGCTGCTATGAGACATCCAAAGGAAGGTGCACCAATGGTTGCTGCTTCTGTTTCTAGAATTCCTGTTATTAACGCAGGTGATGGTGGTCATCAGCATCCAACTCAAACTCTTACAGATCTTATGACAATTAGAGAGCTTGGTGGTTCCCTTGATAATTTCACTATTGGTCTTTGTGGCGATCTTAAATTTGGACGTACTGTTCATTCTCTTATTAGTTCCCTTGTTAGATATTCTAACATCAAGTTTGTTCTTATTTCTCCTAAAGAACTTAGAATTCCTGATTACATCAGAGAAGATGTTTTAAAAGAAAATAATTGTGACTTCGTTGAAGTTGAAAGCTTAGACGATGTTATTGGCGATCTTGATTTCCTTTACATGACAAGAGTACAAAGAGAAAGATTCTTCTCTGAAGATGAATACTTAAGAATGAAGGGCTTCTACGTTCTTGATAAGGCAAAGATGGCTAAGGCAAAAGAAAATATGTATGTATTACATCCACTTCCAAGAGTAAATGAAATCTCTGTTGAAGTTGATGACGATCCAAGAGCAGCTTACTTTAAGCAGGCTCAATTCGGTGTATATGTAAGAATGGCTCTTATCCTTACACTTCTTGGACTTGATAAATAATAAATCTTAATAGATAGGAATTGGCGCTAATAAAGACGGGTTTTAGCATCATTTTTAAAATTAAGAAATACAAATATAAATGAGGAGATTCTATGTTAAACGTTGGACAGTTAAATGAAGGTTTCGTACTTGACCATATTGAAGCTGGCAAGGCTATGGAAATCTATAATAAACTTGGACTTGGCTTACTTGATTGTCAGGTAGCTATTATAAAGAATGCTCGTTCTAATAAGATGGGCAAAAAAGATATCATTAAGATTGAGGGTGGTCTTGATTTAGTAGATTTAGACGCGCTTGGTTTTATTGATCATAACATCACTGTTAATGTAATTAAGAACGGTGAAATCGTTGAGAAAAAGACACTTTCTCTTCCAAAGGAAATTACTAATATTATCTTCTGTAACAACCCAAGATGCATTACTTCAATTGAACAGGGGTTAAAGCACGTATTCTTCCTTGCAGATGAGGAAAAGCAGGTTTACAGATGTAAATACTGTGAAGAAAAATATAATAGATAATGCATCCAAAATTTAATAATATAAATGGCCTAGGCAATTGCTTGGGCCAGTAAAAAAATAACAGCAGCCATCACTGGCTGCTGTTATTTTATTATAAATGAGCAAAACTATAAGCCGGGTTATGTCGAATTGCTTCGTGATGATCATCTATCTAGTTCTACTGTTGCCAATAGACTCAAGCGACCTACCTAAAACACGCCGGGCAGACGTATTGTTTTTACTCGGTCTTGCTTCGAATGGGGTTTACATAGCCAATCTTGTTACCAAGACTGCGGTGGTCTCTTACTCCACCTTTCCACCCTTACCATAAAATGGCGGTATATCTCTGTTGCACTAGCCTTGGAGTCGCCTCCACCGGACGTTATCCGGCATCCTGCCCTATGAAGCCCGGACTTTCCTCACCTACTTCCTTTCGGAAATGTAGCCGCGATCATCTGTCTTACTCATATATAAATCTGAAATTGTAATTACAACTTTTAAGCCCCTTCAGTTGCTAGTCTTGATTCGTAAACGATCTGATATACATCAATCTTAAACTGATCATCACTAGTAATACCAATGAAACGGCATCCATAAGTTGTTTCTGGTTCGCCTCTATTCTCCATGCGAACTACTTCGATAATTGCTTCAAAGGATTCCTTGTTATCAAGCTTGATAATAGTATCATGATATGAGTTTAACTTAAACTTTCTATCTGACTTAAATGCAATACCATCCTTTGAAATGTTAAGAGTATTAACAGAAACTGCTTTGCCTGAAATACCCGTAACAAAATTATCCCCTAATTGCTTTAATGCAATGACTGCGTCGATGTCAGTCCTTTTAGACTTTCTTCGTTCAACCATCTTATTACCTCCAGTTTTAATCCTCTCTACTAGTATTATTTTAGCACAACAGTGCATTAATTAACAACTGATATGACAGGATTTTTCATTAAACACTCATTAAATTTACTGTATTTCATTGTCTGTAATAAACATTGCATCACCAAAACTAAAGAATCTATACTTCTCTTCCACTGCAATCTTATAGGCATTAAGTACATTTTCTCTGCCAGCAAGTGCAGATACAAGCATAACAAGTGTAGATTCTGGAAGATGGAAGTTAGTAATAAGGCAATCAATTGTCTTAAATTTATAACCTGGATAGATGAAAATGTCTGTCCAGCCTGTCTTAGCAGGCACTGTACCATCTTCGTTAGCTACAGACTCAATAGTTCTTGTAGAAGTTGTTCCTACAGAAATTACTCTGCCACCATTCTTCTTAGTCTCATTAATTATATCAGCAGCTTCCTGGCTAACCATATAGAATTCTGAGTGCATGTGGTGATCTAAGATATTCTCAACCTTAACAGGTCTAAATGTACCAAGACCTACGTGAAGGGTTACTCTTGCGATTTTAACGCCCTTTTCCTCGATAGCCTTAAGTAATTCATTAGTAAAATGTAAACCTGCTGTAGGGGCTGCAGCTGAGCCCTTATGAGTTGCATAAACTGTCTGGTATCTATCCTTATCTTCAAGCTTATGTGTTATATATGGTGGAAGTGGCATCTGTCCTAAGTCATCAAGAATTTCTTCAAAAATACCATCGTATTCAAACTGAATAATTCTATTACCATCATCAACAATGTCCTTAACTTCAGCAACAAGCTTACCATCACCAAAGCTAATTCTAGCTCCAACCTTAGCTTTTTTACCTGGTTTAACTAAAACTTCCCATGTATCCTTTAAATCCTCTTTACGCTTAAGTAAAAGCACTTCAATGCCTGCGCCTGTGCCTTCCTTCTCACCGTAAAGTCTTGCAGGAATAACCTTAGTATCATTAAGAACTAAGCAATCCCCTGGATTAAGATAGTCAATAATTTCTCTAAAAATCTTATGTTCTAGTTTTCCTGTGTTCTTATTAAGAACCATAAGTCTAGATGAAGATCTATCAGATAGTGGATCCTGAGCAATTAACTCCTCTGGTAAATCATAGTCAAAATCATGTAAATCCATCATTAAACACCTATAAATATGACCAACGCGATCATACCCTTTCTTTTATCAAAAACTAACTTCGGGAAGCGATCTTACAAAACTCCCCGAAGTTAGTATTTTATCATTTAATTGTTATTATAAAAAGTTAAAACTTTAAAATTAAGCTCTTAATTCAACACCTGCTGCTGATAAATCCTTTAAGATGTTATCCATTACTGGTGTAATGTCCTTATCTTCAAGAGTTCTATCATTAGCTCTAAATGCGATTGAGTAAGCAACTGACTTAAAGCCTTCCTTAATCTGACTACCCTCATAGATATCGAATAAGTTATAGCTTTCAACTAACTTGCCACCACGCTTAGCAATAATAGCTTCAACGTCACCAACTGGCATAGTCTTTGGCATTACCATACTTAAATCTCTTGTTACAGCAGGGAACTTAGCGATTCCTGTATACTTAATATCGAAGTTAGCAAGCTCTGTTACTACTGGCATATCAAGAACTGCAACATAAGCTCTATCACCAATACCGTAAGTATCAGCTACCTTAGGATGAACTTCACCTAAGTAACCAAGTACTTTACCTTCATATGAGATTTCAGCCTGTCTACCTGGATGTAAGAAGTTCTTCTTAGCATCTGCATTATATGTTAACTTGTTGCTAATTCCAATTTCATCAAGGAATTCTTCAACAACACCCTTCATTGTAAAGAAGTCGCCATCACCAAAGAAACCAAGTGTGAACTGAACTCTCTCATCTGGAAGTTCTTCACCTGTTGGAATATAAACCTTAGCAAGCTCGAATAACTTAACGTTCTTGTTACGTCTGTTATAGTTTGTTGAAAGGCTGTTTAACATACCATTAAGTGGAAGTGTTCTCATGATTGAGAAATCTTCACCAAGTGGGTTAGAAATAACAATAGTCTTTCTTAACTTATCATCTGCATCAAGCATTAACTTATCAAATACCTTAGGGCTTTCAAATGAATATGTCATAGCTTCTGAGAAACCAGCAAACTTAGCAATTCTAGCAGCCTCTAATTCAACTTCCTGCTTAAATGAAATCTTACCCATTGTAGTTGCACCATGAGGAAGAGTTGTAGGAATGTTGTCATAACCAAAGAATCTAGCTACTTCTTCAGCGATATCAGCATTTCTAAGTAAATCCTGTCTAAATGTAGGAATAATTAACTCATTGCTATCCTTATCATATTCAATTTCAAGTCTCTTAAAATATGTCATCATATCATCAGTTGATACATTTGTACCAAGTAATGCATTAATCTTTTCTGGCTCGAAAGTAATTCTCTTTCTTTCATTCTTAACTGGGTAAATGTCAATAGCACCACCAACAACTACACCAGCACCAAGCTCTTCAATAAGCTGGCAAGCTCTATCCATTGCAGCCATAGCATTTTCAGGATCAAGACCCTTTTCAAACTTACCTGAAGCATCTGTACGAAGACCAACTCTCTTAGCTGACTTTCTAATGTTAGTACCATCAAATGTAGCAGCCTCGAAAAGCATTGTCTTAACATTGTCAGTAATCATAGAATTTTCGCCACCCATGATACCTGCAATACCAATAGCCTTCTTACCGTCATTAATCATAAGCACTTCTGAATCAAGATTTCTTTCCTGACCATCAAGTGTTACAAACTTTTCTCCGTCCTTTGCTCTTGCAACAACGATCTTTCTATCTTCAATAGTTTCAAGGTCGTAAGCATGCATTGGCTGACCATATTCTTCCATAACATAGTTTGTAATATCAACGATGTTATTAATAGGTCTAATACCAGCTGTCATAAGTCTTCTTCTCATCCACTCTGGAGATGGAGCAAGCTTAATATCCTTTACAACTCTAGCTGTGTAGCGCTTGCAAAGGTCGCTATCCTTAACTTCAACCTTAATATAATCATTAACGTCCTCATCGTTACCTGTCTTAGTAACAACTGGAGCCTTAAATTCCTTCTTAAATGTAGCTGCTGCCTCTCTTGCAATACCAATTACGCTATAGCAGTCTACTCTGTTGTTAGTAATTTCATATTCGTAAACAACATCATCAAGACCAAGATACTCAATTGCTGATGAACCAACTTCTGCATCATCACCAAGGAAGTAGATACCGTCTGGATCTGCACCTGGGAAGAATTCAGAAGAAACACCAAGCTCTTCCATAGAGCACATCATACCAAATGATTCAACTCCACGAAGCTTACCCTTCTTAATCTTAATTCCATTCTCTGGAAGTGCGCCACCATCGTGACCACCAGCTACCTTACCACCATCAAGTACTACGATAACCTTCTGTCCTGAACTTCCAACCTTAACATTTGGAGCACCTGTTACAATCTGTAAAACTTCTGTTCCAACGTTAACCTTACAAACTACAAGCTTGCTAGCATCTGGATGAGCCTCAACAGACTCGATCTGGCCAACAACGATTTTCTCTAAGTTCTTATTATATCTTTCAAATCCCTCAACCTTTGTACCTGAAAGTGTCATAGCATCACGGAATTCCTGATCAGTACACTCAAGGCCTGGGACCATAGCTTTAATCCAATTTAAAGATGTATTCATGATTTAATCTCCCTTTTAGTTGCTTTTCTTATTTAAATTCCTAAAGTTACATGGCAACTGCTTCGCAGTTGTCACAACTAATTGAAGCTCTCGCATTAGAATTGCCCTTGGCAATCTGCTCGAGCCTACATGGCAACTGCTTCGCAGTTGTCACAACTACTAGAACTGCTTTAAGAATCTTTCATCATTCTCGTATAGAAGTCTCATATCATCGATTTCATACTTAAGAAGTGCAATTCTCTCTAAGCCGATACCAAATGCAAATCCTGTGTACTTATCCTTATCGATGCCGCTCATTTCAAATACGTGAGGATGAATCATACCACAACCAAGGATTTCAATCCAACCTTCACCCTTACACATACGACAACCCTTACCGCCGCACTTAAAGCAGCTTACATCCATCTCTGCACTAGGTTCTGTGAATGGGAAGTGATGAGGTCTAAACTTAACCTTTGTCTCTGGTCCAAAGAGCTGCTTAGCAAATTCAGCAAGTGTACCCTTTAAATCAGCAAATGTAATATTCTCATCAATTACCATACCTTCAACCTGATGGAAGCAAGGTGAATGTGTAGCATCAACTTCATCTGCTCTATAAACTCTACCAGGACTAATCATCTTGATTGGGAGCTTTCCTCTTTCCATCTCATGAACCTGAACTGATGAAGTCTGAGTTCTAAGTAATGTCTTCTCATCAATATAGAATGTATCCTGTTCATCCTTAGCTGGATGGTTTGCAGGAATGTTAAGTGCCTCGAAGTTGTAGTAATCATATTCAACTTCTGGACCTTCAACAACTTCATAACCCATACCAACGAAAATCTTCTTAACCTCTTCAAGAGCTAATGTATTAGGATGACTATGTCCTACATTAGTCTTCTTAGCTGGAAGTGTTACATCAATTACTTCAGACTTTAACTTAGCTTCAAGAGCCTTACTAGCTAAGCTCTTCTTTGCATCTTCTAAAACTTCCTCGATTGCTGCTCTTGTTTCATTAACAATCTGACCAACCTTAGGTCTATCTTCTGGTGCAACGTCCTTCATTCCCTTTAGTATTTCTGTAAGTTCACCCTTCTTACCTAAAAAGGCTACTCTGATATCATTTAATTTATCAAGAGAATCAGCTTCATTAATCTTAGCAAGCGCATTCTCTTTAAGCTTTACTAGTCTCTCGTTCATAATAACTCCTCAATATAACGTAGTAGTGTTTACTGACCCTCTCCAAGGTCCAAAAAACCATTTCTTATTGTAACACAACCCCTAATTTTTGCAATAATTTATAATTTATTATCTATTAAAATGCATGCTTTCTCTCATACATCTCAACAACCCTCAATGCATCCGCAGCATATTGTGGATTTTTGTTAGTTACATTTTTAATATTATTCTTAGCTTCCTTAATACGATTCTCATTATACTCAATCTGACCACGAAGCTTCTGTCTTCTAGAGGTTAACTTATGTCTAATCTCCACCATTTCCTTATCAGAAAGAATGGCTCTAGCTTGAGATAGCCAGATATGAGGATCATAAAGGTCAAGCATGCGTAAAATGTCTTCAAGCTCTTTTTCTGCAGAACTAAGAGCAGAAGTCATCTCCACAAGATGTTTTTGATCAGCTCGCATAATATTAAAGAGTTTAAATTTTTCTGCAAGCTCATAGGAACTTGTTATATCATACTTAGCATACTCGTAATCTAGTGTGTTAGCAGCGTTTATGTACTTAATCTTCACCTTATTAAGAAGAGTTGTGGCCTTATTAATTTTATTCTCCACCACATAGACTTCTCTTTCAGTACGACGAAGAAGAGCGAACATAAAGAGTGCAAGGGCTGCTGCTAGAGCAGTCACAATAACAAATAGTAAAGTGTTAGCATCATCTTGAAGCTTAAACATTGCTATAACAAATACCACAAAAACCACCATAAGGCAAATTATTGTAGTAATAGCAAGGCTTCTAATGTTTAACTGACGCCTAACTAAAGACTTAGCCTCTGACTTAAGATTGATTCTCTCGCCCTCAAGCATCCTCATGTCTCGCTTTACATTTTCATAATAATTCTCTTGGCTCTGGATATCATCTATAGCGCCTGGAATCTGGTCTTCTAGGCTCTCTAGTTTTCTAAAGACCTCCATAGGCAGCTGGTTT